>NZ_OY730248.1 GCF_963422545.1 uncultured Flavobacterium sp. | reverse complement strand
AATAGCCAATTCCCCAATTTTTTGCAGCACAAAATACTCTTTTAGAAGAGTCAAGAGCCATGTTAAACTCAGATTCAGATAATGGCGAAATATCTTTTCTCGAAAAATAATAACGCTGAAAAGTGCCCGTTTTTTTATCGAATCGATTTATGCCGTGTATGGTAACAATCCAAATATTTCCATTGCTGTCTTCGTCTATTTTTAAAATAACCTGATTGCTTAGGCTGTTCTCATTATTAGCTTCCGGTCTGTAAATTTTAAAATTGCTGCCATCATATCGGTTTAAACCATCCCAGGTTCCTATCCAGAGTAAATTATCAGAATCCTGAAAAATAGTATTAATAGAACTATTAGAGAGTCCTTTGTTATTATCTAATTGCTCTGACGAATACTCTATATCAATTGATTTAGAGTTTTGATTATGGATATGTAATGGAGTAGTTTTTGAAAACGAACTCTTTTGAGAATTATTGATAGAAACGGCTTTCTCTCTATTGTCACATGAAAAGAAGATTATCAGGACAAAATATAAGAGAATAGCTTTAATCTTCACTGTACTTTTTTTTAATAGTTTCACCCGGCATAGTCATCTTTCGTTTACTCAAAATAGTTATATAGTTCCTTTTGTGACACAATTCTTGATTTAAAGAAGCTGTTTCACAATGTTTAAAGATATATGAATATACATTGATACGCTATGATTTTTGTCATATTTTTTATTTGTCATTAATAGAGTACCTATGTTTGAAAAATAAGGACATAAAAAAAGCTGGTACTTTTTTAGTACCAGCTTTACTTTTTTATACTTTCTTAACCTTTTTGAGGGCTTCGATATAATATTCGTTTACTTTTTCCCAGTTTATATGTTGGTAGAAAGCATCAATATAACTTCCTTTTCTGTTTTGATAATCGAGATAGTAAGCGTGTTCCCATAAATCAATTCCTAAAATTGGAGTTCCGCGAATCACAGCATTTTTCATTAAAGGATTATCCTGGTTATCTGTTGTTGTCACTTGTAGTTTTCCATATAGGTCGACAATTAACCAAACCCAGCCAGATCCAAATTGTTTTGTTGCCTGCCCTTTAAATTGACTTGTAAGATTGCTAAGAGAACCAAATTCTTTATTAATAGAACTAGCCAAAGTATCTTTTGGAGTTAGTTCTTTTGGAGTCAGAATATTAAAATACAAAGTATGATTATAATATCCACCGGCATTTTGACGAAGTTTTGCATTGCTGAGATCTAATTTTTTTAAGATATCTTCAATTGGCATATTCTCAAATTCTGTGTTTACAATCTCTTTGTTTAGATTATTCGTATACGTTAAATAGTGTTTAGAATAATGCGTTTCTAAAGTAAGCGTTCTTATTGCCGGCGCTAATGCGTCATAAGAAAAAGGAAGTTTTGTTAACTCAAAAGACCCTGGATCTGCTTTTACATCATTTGGAGATCCAATGGTTATTTTTTCTTCTTTAGTTGGCAGCGGAACCTCAACAACTTCAGTTAGCTTATTGTTATCATTACAAGAAAATAATAGAAAAAATGAAGCTAAAATGCCAAAACGGGTAATGTTTTTCTCCATAATGTTAGTTATTTTGATGTTAGTGAATTAATGATTTCGATGTAATTCTCTTTAGCTTCATCGACCGATATGTGACTTATTTGCATCCAGGCATTAGTTTTAAAAGCATCTCGTAAATCAAAATTTTCAGATTGATTGTACACAGCCGTCCCAAAAGTTGCCTGTTTGTAATATGCATAAAGCCTTAGCTGCACATCTTGCGGCAACGAGGCCTGAGTCATTTTTAAAGCAGTTTCTACAGCCTCAGAGAAACGAGTATCTAAATCTTTTTCTGCCATTTACGCTTTTGTAGCAATAATAGTTTTTCCACCAATTGCTTTTTGATCTAATACCACATTAATTGGTGTACCTAAAGGTAAAAATAAATCTACTCTCGATCCAAATTTAATAAATCCCGCATCAGTTCCCTGAATAACCTGCATTCCTTCTTGAGCATAATTTACAATTCTGCGCGCCAAAGCACCTGCAATTTGTCTGTATAAAATTTGTCCGAAAGTATCATTTTCGATTACAACAGTTGTTCTTTCGTTTTCCTCACTAGCTTTTGGATGCCATGCAACCAAAAACTTACCAGGGTGGTATTTACTGAATTTTATAATTCCGTCCATCGCATAACGAGTAACGTGTACGTTAATAGGAGACATGAAAATAGAAACTTGTAAACGTTTATCTTTAAAATATTCACCTTCATAAACTTCTTCAATAACTACAACTTTTCCATCAACCGGAGCAAGAATGTGATCGCTGTTTCTGATTGCGATTCTTTTAGGATTTCTAAAAAATTGTAAAATAATAATCAAAACTAATAAACCAGCTAGTTGTACTAGCATTCTCAGCCAACTGATATCAATAAATTTCTCAGCAAGTAAAATTACGGCAACAGCAAAAACAGTACCTAATAAAATGGATGGACCTCCTTCTTTATGAAACATAATATAAAATTTGATAAAATAAAAATATAATTGGTGCTACAAATATAACACTATCTAGTCGATCTAGGACACCTCCGTGGCCTGGCATTATAGCGCCGCTGTCTTTTACGCCGGCAACTCTTTTGAATTTTGATTCGATCAAATCGCCAATTGTTCCAAAGATGCTGACAATTAAAGCAATAATCATCCAGATTAAGATAGATTTATTGCTAAACTCAGGATTGGGCTGTATGTACAATTTTGAAATTAAAAAACCGGCAAAACCAGCAAATACAACTCCACCCAGAAATCCTTCAATAGTTTTTTTAGGAGAAATGCGTTCAAATAATTTATGTTTACCCATTGATTTTCCAACCAGATAAGCAAAAGTATCATTGGTCCAGATTAAGACAAACAACCCAATAATAATTTTTGGATTATAATCTTTTATTCCGAAAGAAATTTTGGTGATAAAAAGAAAAGGTAGTATAATATACCCAATCAAATAGATATATTTTGATACTTTACTGATGCTTTGTGTATCATCAAATAAAAAGAAAATACATTTTATAGAAACCATCAAAGTAATTACAAGTAACACAGAAAATAGTTTATCTGTATCAACCGTAATTTGAATGTTATCTTTTAGAAGTTTATTAATATAGTTTTCAGTTTCTACTCTATAAAAACTAGTTAAAGTAACAGTAGAGTAAAACAGCGTAACAAATAAAATAGAAACCACTTTATTGATTTTAACTAAATTGCAAAATTCGTAAGTTGCAATAATTAGAAAAATACCAAAAAGAATGATAAAGCTCTCTGTAGAAAACAGAATAGAAGTTAATAATAAAGCGATATAAACAGCACCAGAAATGGTTCTCTTGAGTGTTTCATTCATCTTAAAGATCTTCTAAGAGCAATAAATAAAGATTCTTGGCAACACTTCCGTATTGGGTAAAATCTTCTTCTTTCGCTTTTTCGAAATATTTTATTGTGGTAATGTTAGTAGGATAATCTCTTTCGTATTTACGTTTAATAGCACTTAAACCGTCGCTTTTTATAGAAAGGATTTGACTTGTTGTAGCAATAATTACAATGTTTGCAGGTAATTCGTTTGGTTTGTTTTGTCTGATTTGTTTTGATGAAAACAAAATAGAACCTTCGTCAGCAATAAGATTTTCGCAAGTTGCTAAAAGAAATTTAGGCCTTACAGGTGCATTATAAAGTAACTTATTTTCATCTAATAAATGAAAAAGACCCGGTTCATAACAAAGAACTTCATTTTCGAACCAATCGTTTTCTTCTAAAATATTTTCAAACTGTTCAGCTACTTCTTGTTTGTTTTCACAATACAAAAATTTACCGCCATTTTTCTTAAAATTGAAAATGAACCTTTCGTCTATAGACAAATGGCTATCCTGAATTGAATTGCCTGCATATTCACTTTCATTTTCTTCGTCAGAAGCGGCGTCGTTAGAACCAAATATTTTTTTGAAAAAATTCATTATTTATATGAAATACTTTACATGTTAATTGAAAACGTTCAAAGATAAAAAAATCTTAATTCAAAAGGGTGTTTTGAATTAAGATTTTAAAAAATATTGTGTATTTAATGAATAATTTACGAAACTACTTCTTCTAAATTTTTGTCAAAAGTACGTTTTCCGAAAATTGCTTCTAAGTCATCTTTAAAAATAACTTCTTTTTCAATTAATATATCGGCAAGCTGATTTAACTTGTCTTTGTTTTCTTGTAAAATTTCAATTGCTCTTTGGTATTGACCTTCAATTAATTCTGAAATTTCTTTGTCAATTACTTTAGCTGTTTCGTCAGAATATGGTTTTGAGAAGTTGTACTCACTTTGTCCTGATGAATCGTAATAAGTAACATTTCCGATTTTATCGTTCAAACCATAAATCGTTACCATTGCACGAGCCTGACGTGTTACTTTTTCTAAATCGCTTAATGCACCAGTCGAAATTCTGTCAAAAGTTACTTTTTCAGCTGCTCTTCCACCCATAGTAGCACACATTTCGTCTAACATTTGATCTGTTCTAACGATTTGTCTCTCTTCCGGCAAGTACCAAGCCGCTCCTAAACTTTGTCCACGAGGTACAATAGTTACTTTAATAAGTGGCGCAGCATGCTCTAACATCCAGCTTACAGTTGCGTGACCAGCTTCGTGAATTGCAATTGCTCTTTTCTCTTCTGGAGTAATGATTTTATTTTTCTTTTCAAGACCACCAATGATTCTGTCAACAGCATCAAGGAAATCTTGTTTGTCAACTGCAGTTTTATTATAACGAGCAGCAATTAAGGCAGCTTCGTTACAAACATTAGCAATATCAGCGCCAGAGAAGCCTGGAGTTTGTTTCGCTAAAAAGTCTAAATCAAGACCTTCAACTTTTTTGATAGGAGCTAAGTGAACTGCAAAAATTTCAGCTCTTTCGCGAATGTCCGGTAAGTCGACAAAAATTTGTCTGTCAAAACGCCCGGCACGCATTAAAGCTTTGTCAAGAACATCAGCTCTGTTTGTTGCAGCCAAAACAATTACGTTAGAGTTAGTACCAAAACCGTCCATTTCTGTTAGTAATTGGTTCAAAGTATTTTCTCTTTCGTCGTTTCCGCCAGACATATTGCTTTTTCCTCTTGCTCTACCAACAGCATCGATCTCGTCGATAAAGATAATAGCAGGAGATTTTTCTTTAGCTTGTTTAAATAAGTCACGAACACGCGAAGCACCAACTCCTACAAACATCTCTACGAAATCAGAACCTGATAAAGAGAAGAATGGAACCTGAGCCTCACCGGCAACAGCTTTTGCAAGCAAAGTTTTACCAGTTCCCGGAGGTCCTACAAGTAAAGCTCCTTTAGGAATTTTACCTCCAAGATTCGTGTATTTTTCAGGGTTTTTCAGGAACTCTACAATTTCTTGTATTTCCTCTTTAGCACCTTCTAAACCTGCAACATCTTTGAATGTAGTTTTAATATCAGTTTTCTCATCAAAAAGTTTAGCTTTAGATTTTCCGATGTTAAAAATTTGTCCGCCACCGCCACTAGCGCCGCCTGACATTTTACGCATAATGAAAATCCATACACCAATAATGATGATAATAGGAAGTAAGCTGATTAAAATATCGCTCCAGTTGTTTTTTTGAAGGAAATTGAAATCTTTCAATTTGCCTTCGCCAACTGCTTTTTCAAGTTTTGTTTGAAAAATTTGGTCGTTACCAATTTCTAAAGTATAGTGAGGACCTTTATTTTCTCTGTCAAAAATATCTTTTGCAACTTTTTTGTTTGCCGGATCTTTAAGAGCTGCCTTAGAAAGGTAAACTTCAGCTTCGGCTTTATTATAAACGATAACTTTTTCAATTTGTCCTTTTTCTAATAAAGTATTGAATTTAGAAGAGGTCAATTGAGCAGGTTCGCTTAAGTTAGATCCTCCGGTTGCAAAACTTATAAATAAAAAAACTAAAAGTATTGCGGTATATATTAACCAGGGACTTATTTTAAATTTACTCGGATTTGGATTATTATCTTTAGCCATTAGAAAAAATTTTCTTTAGTATTTGTTTTCGATTGTAGTTATTTTGGCGTCACCCCAAAGGCTTTCGATATTATAGTATTCACGAATGTGTTTCTGGAAAACATGTACCACGATATGCACATAATCCATCAGAACCCATTCTGCATTATCGGTTCCTTCTACGTGCCAAGGTTTATCTTTTAAGTCTTTAGATACTGTTTTTTGAATTGAGTTTACAATGGCGTTAACTTGAGTATTTGAGCTTCCGTTGCAAATAACAAAATAGTCACAAACAGCAGTGTCTATTTCTCTTAAGTCAAGAATATCGATATCATTTCCTTTTACTTCTTCAATTCCTTTGATTATGTTCGCCAATAGAACATCATTATTAATAGTCTTTTTCGCCATGAATTATTTTATATGAATTTGTAAAGTTACCAAATTTTGTGATTATTTTTGGTCCTTAACAAAATATTAAATTAAGTTATTTAAATTACTTAAATGAAACTAATCAAACTCGATGCCATAGATTCAACAAATGATTTCTTAAAATCATTGTCAAGCCAGGATGAACTTGATAATTTCACCGTCGTAACAGCTGAAAATCAGACAAAAGGAAAGGGACAAATGGGAGCGAAGTGGCAGTCAGAATCAGGTAAAAACTTAATTATGAGTGTCTTGGTAAAGGAATTTCTATATAATAATGAACAGGTTTTTAATCTCAGCATAGTAGTTTCATTAGCAGTTATAGAGGTTTTAAAAACATTGAATATTTCTGATTTAAGTATAAAATGGCCAAACGACATTATGTCATACAATAAGAAAATTGGTGGCATATTAATCGAAAATACTATAAAAAGTGATGGCAGAATCGTGTCAGTTGTCGGGTTAGGACTAAATGTCAACCAAACTAATTTTGATCATTTGCCAAATGCATCGTCCTTGGCGGTCATTGCCGGAAATACTTTTGATAAAGATGCACTGCCAGTTTTAATCGTCGAAAAAATGAAAGAAAAAATCGAATTATGGAAAACTAATTCAGAGAGTTTCTGGGCGACTTATTTTGAGACATTATTCCGAAAAGGAGTTCCAATGCCATTCAAAAACCTAGATCCCGAAACCTCGGGGCAAAATTTCATGGGAATCATTCAAGGCGTTTCTTCAGTTGGAAAAATTCAAATTTTATTAGAAGACGATTCAGTTTCAGAATTTGATATTAAAGAAGTTCAGATGCTTTATTAGGAAAAAGGTTCTGAGGTTCTGAGTTGCTAAGGTTCTAAGGTTGATTTAACGTAGAGACGCACAGCAGTGCGTCTAACTTGTTTCTAATTTTTTTGCCACAGATTATACAGATTAGAATGATTTTTTAATTAGAATAATCAGTGTAAATCTGCTCAATCTGCAAAATCTGCGTGAAACAAAATTTTAAACCTTTACTACTTTTATTGGTTTTGGAGCTATTTTTCTATTCCAATAAAAAATATAAATAGTTCCTAGAATAGAAGGTGTCATCCATGAAATTACATTTCCAATACCAATTCCTGCAATAATAAATGCTGTTATTGATGCGATTAATGCCCCAATCATTTTTCCGATGTGTTTAGAAAGCCAGTTTTTATTTGAAACAGAAAGATCTCTGAAAAACATAAAATCTTTAACCGTCATATAAAGCCCAAAACCACCAAAAAAAGTAAACAAAATACCATTTTCAACAGCATTCAATTGACAATATAACCCAATCGAAATCATTATTACAGAAAAGAATAACATACTTCCTGAAATTAATTTATCCATAAAATCGGCTTTTGTTTTACGTTTAAAACTTAAAAATCGATTTCCCGAAATAACCAGATAAATGGTAAATAATCCAATCAGGAATAAAAATATATTCTGATGTTTAGGCATCCAGCAAATAGGAATTGAAATTAGTGAACTTGTTATCATTCCTATAGAAAATAGTTCACCCATTTTCTTATGCAATGATCCACCTTTTTTGACCAAAACACTTCCAATTCCGGTAATAAGTCCAATTCCTCCAAAGAAGGCGTGAATATAAATTAAGATCTTGATAGTTGCTTCCATTTTTTAGGTTTTGTTAGTTAATGGATCAAACTTCGGTCAATAATTTATCTTACAATAATTAATAGTTCTGAGTTGTATTTTTTTGAGGATGAATCGGGGGTTTTGCCACTAAGCCGCAAAGGCACAAAGTTTTTTACAATAATCTCGCAAGGGCGCAGTCTCGAGGCTTCGAGAGTAAAGTTTAATTTTCTTTGCGTCTTAGCGCCTTAGTGGCAAATCAAAAAAAAGCCCGATCGTTAAATCAGGCTTTTAAATTCTATGTAATTCGAGAATTAATAATCAATAATTATAATTTTGTCATATTAGTTGCCAAAGTCTCAATGAATTTGCTAATAGGTCCTTTGATCATCATTGCCATCATTGGGTTAAATTCTCCTTCAAATTTAAGTTGAACAGCACTTTCAGTATCAGAAACACTATCGATATTCGAAACCAAAGTAAACGGAAGTTTATCACTTGCAGCTCCCAAAACAATTTTATTTGGAGCTACTTTTTCCTTCATTTTTAGTTTTATTTCCGGCATACCTTTCAATCCAAAAATAAAAGCATCCTCGCCAATCACTTCAAATTTAGCAATATTCTCCGGCATTAATTTTTCAAAATTCTTAACATCAGTCAATAAATCAAATAAATCTTGAGCTGATTTCTGAACAGTAACTTTTGGACTTTCTAAGTTCATATATTTTTTTGTTTTTTATTTAACCGCAAAGGGCGCAAGGTTTTTTTCTAAGCTTTGTCTATTAATTGCGCAAAGTTCACAAAGCTGTATTGAAAATAAATTCCAATTTTTTTTAAATTCTAAATTCCAAAAAAGAGCGAAGCGATTTTTTAATAAAATCTAAAATCTAAAATCTAAAATCACTAGTCTTGTCCCCAAGTCGATGGAATTGCGTTCCATTCCTGCAAAGTAGATTGTTGCTCTTCAGTAATATATTGTTTTTGAACCGCTAATTCTAATAAGTTTTCGTAATTACTTAACGTATACAAATCGATATTAGCATTTTTAAAGTTTTCTTCGGCAACACCAAAGCCATATGTAAAAATCGCCGCCATACCTTTAATATTAGCACCTTCGTTGCGCAAAGCTTCCACAGCCATCAAACTGCTGTTTCCGGTACTAATTAAATCTTCGACGACAACTACGTTTTGACCTTTTTGTAAAAAACCTTCAACTTGGTTCTGTCTTCCGTGTTTTTTTGCTTCCGGACGCACATATACAAATGGCAATCCAAGGCTTTCGGCAACAAGAATTCCAATACCAATGGCACCTGTAGCAACACCGGCAATTACATCTGGTTTTCCGAATTGTTTCTCAATATTTTTCGCGAACTCATCACGAACGTAATTTCGGATGCTCGGAAATGAAAGAATTAACCTATTATCACAATAAATAGGAGATTTCCAGCCAGAAGCCCACGTAAAAGGATTTTCTGGATTCAATTTAATTGCATTTATTTGCAAAAGCAATTCGGCTGTTTTTTCGGCAGTATCTTTATTAAAAATCATAGTACAAATGTATAAAGTTTTTGTGAACGACAAACCACTTTTTTTGACAAATGAAATCTCAAGAGAGACTAATTTTCAATTATTCCTATTAGAGAGTATTGATATCGAGCAGCTTATAGTGAAAATATTTCAAAATAAAATTCAAAAGGCTTATTTATATCATCCTGACGAAAAGGAAATAATGAAGACATTAAAAGCCAAAATTCCTGTAAGTAAAGCGGGAGGAGGTTTTGTGTACAACAAAAAAGGCGAAGTTTTATTCATCTTCAGAAACGGAAAATGGGACCTGCCAAAAGGCGGAATCGAGAAAGGTGAGGAGATTGAAGCTACCGCAATGCGCGAGGTCGAAGAAGAAACCGGAGTAAATAAACTTAGAATCACCAATAAACTTCAAAAAACCTATCACGTTTTCAAACGCAACGGAAAATACAAACTCAAAATCACACATTGGTTCGAAATGTATTCAGATTTTGAAGGAACCCCACAAGGTCAAGCCGAAGAAGGGATCGAAAAAGTAGCCTGGTTAAACCCCGAACAAATCAAAGAAGCCCTAAAAAACTCTTACGAAAACATAAAATTGTTGTTTGAAGAGGAAAAACAATTGAAATAATAATATAAAATTCCAATTTATATTAGAAATGAATTTTTCTATTGGAATTTGGAATTTTAAATTTGAGATTTAATTTTGGACGTGCCACCATTAAAAAAAAGACCTAATCAACTTTGTGTTCATTAGGTCTTTTTTTAAATACTGTCGGGCTATCCGCGCTGCTTCGGCAGCTAGCTTCTATCCCTCACGCAAAGCTACACTTTGTCTTTAATTTTTGTTTAAGATTTCAGTTTTTTCGCTAGCGCGAGCGTCCCGCTCGTGAATGCAATCAAAATCAATTCAAATATTAAAGTTTTAGGAACTGGCACGAGCGGGACACTCGCGCTAGTGGGGGAGCTGAAACACCTCCATTCCGGTTTTATTGTTGAGTTCCTGTCCCTGAAAAGTATACTAATTATTTTATATTCCAATGATAGCTACCATTTTCTGTCCATGATGAATAAGTTGTTTTAATTTGTATTTCATCAAAATCGTCTATGTTTACTTTAATAGAAACATTATCTTTTAAGCTTTGAGAATAACCCTTAAAGAACAAAAAGTTTTTTCTTGTTTTTATAAATTCTAGGTTTTCAATGGAATAGTTATATAATTTTAAAAATAAAAAATTGAAAAAACTATTAGGCTCTTTTTTATTTAAATTAAAATCATTTGAAATGCAATTTTTAAAAACGTTTCCTGACACAAAAATTAACTTTTCAGTTTTTTTGTCAAATGCGATTAATATTTTTTCTGATAGTATTTGCTCGTTTGTTTTTCCATCGTAATAACTTATTTTACTAACAGTATTGTTACTATTCCTTAAAATGGTGTAATAATTATTTACAACTTTATAAAGTTCAAATGATTCATTGGGATATTTCTCTTCAATATTAACAATTTCTATGTCATATTCCTCATTTTCTTGTAAAAGATAGGAGTTTATAAAAGACATAGGTTCATTATCACAGCCAATATGATTGAAATAATAAAATCTATAAGCTGACATATTTTTGTTAATTATTTTTAGTTTTTGAACATCACTAACTTTTTGAGCAAATAATGATATTGAAATGGAAAAAAGAAAATACAATAAAGTGTTTTTCTTAAGGATCTTTTTGATTAAGTATTTTATTAGCATCATTTTAATTCCGGAAGTCCATTTTCAATTATTAAAGCTTTAAAATCATCGTCTATCAAATTTTTGTAAACCATTTTGACATCTCTTATGTCATCGAGAAAAAGGTTGTATTTTTTGTTCATTTTTGTATTGCTAGTTTAAACTGATTAAGTGTATTATCAACCAAATACTCAATCTCTAAAAAGTTATTGGCAAGTTTTGAAACTTCTTCCTGAAAGTTCTCTAAATCGAGTTTTATACAACCTTCCATTAAAGTTAATGGACCATGATTTACACTAACATTTGGCCAGTTGCTTTCATAATCTTTAAAATCTTTTCTAAATAACTCAGCAAATTTTCGGCTTTGTATAGCGTAACCCTTTAGTTTCCTCAATTTCAATGCATGAATATTGTACATTATTTTTTGTTTTTCAATAGTCGAATCATTAATCCAAACCGAAAAGAAAATCCTCGATTCGGACATTAGTGGTTCCTGAGGATTACTTGCCCATGATTTTTTGTACAGTTTTATAAAAACAGAATCCAAATAAATTCCAACTGAAACTTCAATTGATTTTTCAGCTAATAGTTTTGAATCTAACTGGTTGATTATTTTTTGAAAGCTTTCAAGATAAAAAGATGTATTCATTTTATTAAATTTTATTGTTTGAAAATAACTAGATAGTTTGGTTTTAATCTTTGTCAAAGTTCAAAACTTTGACAAAGATCTACGCGTAAAGCTTTGCGATCTTAGTGTTTTCTAAACACAGCCCAAATGAAAAAACTTTGTGCTCTTTGCGGTAAAAAAAAACTAAAGCAATCGATAAACAGGATATTGCAAATGCGCCTTTTCATAATAAACTGAATGTTTGTAAATCCAGTCTAATTGTGCTGCAGGGTTTTTAGCGAATTCAGCGTCAGTTTGTTTTTTAGATTCTAATTCGGCTTTTAAAGTTGGGTTTTCTTTTAAGAGTTTTGCAGCAGTATCTTCAAAAATATATTCAGAGTAATGTTCTTTTTGCTGTAAAATAGGATCGAAGAAATTCCAGTTAAAAAACGAATCAACACCTTCAGGTTCAAAAGCTTCAACTAAGTATTTTACTCCTTTTTGATTTGTTGGAACCAGGTAGTCACCTTTGGCGAAAGCCATTTTTACAACTTTAGAATTTATACTTGTATTGTAGTGCAAATAATGCCCTTCGTAAGCATTTGAAACGGTTTTAAAATCGGCAATTTTATAGCTTTCAACCTCAATAATAGTATCTTTTTTAAGTTGAGAATAGGTGATATTGTTATTCTTCAAAAGGTCAATAATATTCCAATAACCACGCGGAATGATATAAGCAAAAGGTATAACAACGTCTTTTGTTGATTTGAATTCTTTGATATATGGAACATCTTTTTTATACGGTTTATTTCTATCGTAGTACAAACGATTTCCTGTTGTAGCTTCGCTTTTTTTGTAACCGGCTTCATATCCTAAAAATGAAAATTTAGTTGCTTTTGTACTGTCTAATTCCCATTTTAAAGTATACGATTTTTTAGGCTGATATTGTTCCAGGTTTTTAATTCGGAGATCTTTGATTTTTTGATAATTAGCATCTGTAAAATCCAAAGTCGATTTTGTGTATTCATAAGTCATTTTTACACGTTCAGCATATTTTTTCAACATATGTGTTTCAACCACAAAACCAATTGTATTGAACAACGAAGTATAACCCGTTGTATATCTCGGACTGTCTACAAACTGTCCAAAACCTTTGTCCGGAGTGTCTTTAAAAGAGTCTACATAAGGCGTAGTTTCAATTTTCTTTTGTTGCAAATCTTTGACCAAAGCGGGCATCATTTCATTATTCATAAAATCGCCCAAAACGGTTCCTAATTTATTATGCTGCGTCATAATATAAGTTAGCTTGTATTGATAATCAGATCCGTTGCTTACGTGATTATCAATAAAAACATCAGGATTTATTTTCTGAAAAATTTCCACAAAACTCTTTGTATTTCGAGTGTCTGATTTCATTAAATCACGGTTCAAATCATAGTTTCTGGCGTTTCCTCTAAAACCGTAAATTTCAGGACCGTCCTGATTGGCTCTTGTAGTCGAATTTCGGTTTAAAGCGCCACCAATATTATAAACCGGAATAGTAACCAAAACGGTGTTTTTAGGAGCTTTTAATTTTCCAATTGCTAAATCTCTGTAGAATTGCATAGTTGCGTCGATTCCGTCAGGTTCTCCGGCGTGAATTCCGTTATTGATAAAAAGTATTGCTTTGTTTTTCTGGATTTTTTCGAAATCAAATTCCTTGTCCGGATTATAAACTACCATGTGCAAAGGTTCACCGGAATCTGTCAAGCCCATTTCTTTCATTTGAATCGTAGGGAAATCATTGGCTAAAAGTTTATAATACTTTATAGTTTCTTCATACGAAGCTGATTGATTTCCGTTTCCTTTCTCAAAAAAGGTATCATATTTTTTATTGTTTTGAGCGAAAATGGTGATTGTAAAAAGTGAAATGAAAATGGTGAAAAGTTTCATGGTTTTGGTTTTAATAAGAATCAAATATAAAGGTTTTTTTGTTTCAGGTTTCATGTTTCAGGTTGAAAAAAGGAGTGGAGCAACTTTGAGATTTTACCGCAAAGGCGCAAAGTTTTTTTAATTTGGAGGGTTTTGTAAAAACACAAAGTTCGCAAAGCTTTGTGAATATAACTTTGTGGACTTTGCGAAAAAAAACTTTGCGCGCTTTGCGTTAAAAAAAAACGAAGCATTTCGAACTTGAAACCTGAAACAAACAAAAACCTGAAACAATTTTTTTTGACTACTTTTGCAAAATGAATAAAAAACACCATTCCAACAACATACTTTCGAATTTAGGAATTGAAAGCCTAAACGAAATGCAAGAAGTAGCGCAGGATGCTATTTTAAACGATAACAATGTTTTACTGCTTTCTCCAACAGGATCAGGAAAAACATTAGCCTTTTTGTTACCAGTTTTAGAATTATTACAACCTGAAATTCTTTCGGTTCAATGTTTGATTTTAGTGCCTTCGCGCGAATTAGGTTTGCAAATCGAGCAGGTTTGGAAAAAAATGGGAACGCAATACAAAGTAAATATATGTTACGGAGGTCACTCTATTGATACCGAAATCAAGAATTTGAGTAATCCGCCAGCAGTTTTAATTGGAACTCCGGGAAGAATTGCGGATCATATTGACAGAGATACTTTTCGCACAGATAAAATTCAGACTTTGATTTTAGATGAATTTGATAAATCGTTGCAATTGGGTTTCCATGAGCAAATGTCTTATATCATTGGAAAATTAACGAAACTGAACAAGCGTATTTTGGTTTCAGCAACTTCAGATATTGAGATTCCAAGATACACAAGAGTTGTTAATCCGACTGTTTTGGATTTTATTCCTGAGGAAGAAGAAAAAGCGAATCTTTCGATGAAAATGGTTGTTTCGCCATCAAAAGATAAATTAGAAAGTTTATTTAATTTGATTTGTTCGTTGAAATCACAATCGGCTATTATTTTCTGTAATCATCGTGATGCGGCAGAACGAATTAGCGACACTTTAAACGAAAAAGGAATCTATGCGACTTATTATCATGGCGGAATGGATCAGGATGAGCGCGAGCGTGCTTTGATTCAGTTTAGAAACGGAAGTATGAGTTACTTAATCACGACCGATTTGGCTGCCCGTGGTTTGGATATTCCTGAAATGAAACACGTAATTCATTATCATTTGCCTCTAAAAGAGGATGAATTTACACATCGTAACGGTCGTACGGCACGTATGCAAGCTTCAGGAACGGCGTATGTTATCATTCACGAAAGTGAAAAACAATTGGATTATATTGACTACGGAATGGCAGTTTTAAAAGTTGATAATGCAACCACTTTGCCAAAACCACCCGAATATCAAACGATTTATATTAGTGGCGGAAAGAAAACAAAATTGAATAAAATTGATATTGTAGGTTTCTTTTCTCAAAAGGGAAAACTTGAAAAAGGTGATTTAGGTTTAATCGAAGTAAAAGATTTTATTTCGTTTGCAGCAGTAAGATTCAATAAAGTAAAAGACTTGCTTAAAAATATCAAAGATGAAAAAATGAAAGGCAAGAAATTCAAAATTGAAGTTGCCAGAAAAGTGGTGAAGAAAGAGGAGGAAAGATAGTTTTTTGTCTCAGGTTCTCTTTGATTGGCTGTTTTTTGATGCGTTCTTTTGTCAAAATTTCGAACTTCCGGAAAGTTTAGACGCGGAATTTGTAGTAAAATATCGCTGATTAGGATATGCTTTTAAGCTTTGAAAGGGCAAAATTTAATCCATATTTATATTGGATTTATGTGTTAACGGTGGTTTAATTTATTGAATTTCAGTAATTTGATTACCTATTGTGTAGTGTTTAGATCAATTTTGAACAACAATCACGATATAATGTTAATAAATTAACGATTAAGGTTTTAATTTATCATAATTTCTGCGTTTCTTGTGCTAGTAAATAATAAACCCCAAATTAATTATGAAAAGAATTATTACGATTGCTATTTTGTTGTTTAGTTTTGTGTCTTTTGCGCAAATTAAAGTTATTGAAACTGTGCCAGTTGAAAAATTAGGAAAAGTAAATAACAACTATATTCAGAAAATTGGAGATGAGTATACTGTGTACTACACAAGTATACAAAACGATGACGAATCTTCAACTTTAAGAAAGTTTACATTTAAAAATGTTAATAATGATTATGCAAGTCTTTATAACATTATTATGAATGGTTTTACAGCAAGCCCGTTATATGATATAAAATTAGAGTTACCTAATAACTATATTTGGTTGCATTACACAGGAAGTGTTATTCCTGAAAAAGCTACAGTTCAGTTTATGGTTGGATCTAAAGATGCTTCTTCTGCAACAAGCAGTGTTTCTGAGCCATTTGTAAAAGATCAGATCAATAAATTATTCCAAAAATAATTTACTTCAATAAAAATAAAAAAGGCTATTCAGATTTTGAATAGCCTTTTTTAGTTTACAGTTTTCTGTCCCAGTTTTCAGTTGGTAAAATAACTGAAAACTGTGACTGCGACTGAAGACTTATATCTTCTTCACATACTGCGTGATAATCACAATTTGCTGACCGTCTACTTTTCCTTCAATATATTCGGCGTTTTCGTGGTCTAAACGAATGTTACGTACAGCAGTTCCTTGTTTAGCAACCATGCTTGATCCTTTTACTTTTAGATCTTTGATTAAAACTACAGAATCTCCGTGTTCTAAAATTACACCATTACTATCACGGTGAATAATTTTATTTTCATCATCTTCGCCTTCACCAGTTGCTTGCGCCCATGCCAATGTATCTTCGTCTAAATACATCATGTCAAGCAATTCCTGTGGCCATCCTGCAGCGCGCATACGGCTTAACATTCTCCAGGCAACAACTTGCACAGCAACATTTTCATTCCACATGCTGTCATTTAAACATCTCCAGTGATTTAAATCAACATTGTCCGGGTTTTCAATTTGGTCAACACATGTACTGCATGCCATTATACTTTCGTCAAGTCCACCTTTTTGAATTGGTAATACCTGATATACTTTTAGATTTTCCTCAGCGCCACAAAGTTCGCATTTAGATCCGCTACGTTTGTTTAATTCTCTTTCTATGCTCATTATTTCTGTTTATTTTAAAATGCGAAATTACTTATAATTGCTTTCGCTTGCAAGTTTATGTTTTGTCTGTTATTAGGAATTACAATGTCAATAAAAAATAAAATAATTATAATATTAATGTCTTTTTTTACTAATTAAGTTCTTTCCTTTTTTAGCCATATCCAAAAATCTTTGTTTAACCAACCGTTTCTTTTTGATATTTTTAGTTCACAAATAAATAGTCGTCCACTATCTTTTACATATGAGACTAAACGTTCTTGCCATTTACTAATGTCAGAACTTGTATAAACAATATAAAGATTATCATCATAGCGATACCAATCAAGTGCTAAACTGATTTTTTTTTCAATAACCTCTCTTGAAATTCCTTTTTTTGGCTTTATGTATATATGTATAAACGTTTTCATTCGGGTTTATTATTATTGTTAGGATTGCCAATTTCTGGATCTAGATCTGTCTTTGTCTCTGTCTCTACATCTGGATCATCTGGTAAATCAGTATTAGGGGAAGGAGCAGTGACTACTTCACTTACTAATTCAGATGCTTGCGTAGTTTGGTTCTCATTACCTTTAGTTCCAAATTTTATCAGATCATCAGACATTTGATCTAGTCTTGTATTTATTGTCTCTGAGACTGTTTTTATTGTATTGGCACCTTCTTCTATTTTAGTAACAGCTTCTTTTAGTTTTCCAAAATTGGTAGTTGATTCCTGATTTGAAATAATTGAATAAAATATTGCTATAAGACCCAAAACTAAAGATGTTATTGATCCTGCAAAACTAAAATATTGAACCAAATTTGAATGTGAATTAGATGTCTCGATAAATACAAATACTGAAATAATCAATATTACAATTATGATTAGCCAATAGACTTTTATTTGTTTTTCCATCATAGATTAAAAATGTTTTAATTTAATTTTTTTATGACTATAGTATAAAAATATTATAGAATTTAATGAAATAAAAGACTTAAACTTTTACTTCTTAACCCTAACCGCCTTGGGAACCAACATTTCATATTCTCCGCCATTTCGCAATACGTCACGAACGATGCTTGAACTGATATAAGAAGTTTTTGCAGCGGTCAATAAAAAGACGGTTTCAATTTTAGAAAGATGTCTGTTGGTATGTGCGATTGCTTTTTCGAATTCGAAATCGGCGGGATTACGTAAACCTCTTAAAATGAAATTGGCTTTTTGTTTTTTTGCCAAATCTATTGTTAGACCTTCATAAGTTATAACGGAGATTTTTGGTTCGTCTTTGAAGGTTTCTTCGATAAAACGTTTTCTTTCTTCAAGAGTAAACATGTATTTTTTTTCGGCATTGACACCAATTGCAATTACGATTTCGTCAAATAGAGAAATTCCTCTTTTGATAATGTCTTCGTGACCTAGGGTAATGGGGTCAAATGATCCCGGGAATATGGCTTTTCGCATTTTTTTCTTTTTGAGGTTCAAAGGTTCAGAGCGACAAAGGCTCAAAGGTTTTGACTTCGACTTCGCTCAGTCTGACAATATTGTGTTGTATTTATGTTATAAAAAATTAAGGTTCTGAAATCTAAGTAACTTAGAATCTCAGAACCTTAGTAGCTTTACAAAAGCGCCAGCTCAATTGCATTTGTGAATAAATCTTCGAGAGATATTCCGGCTGCTTTGGCTTGTTGCGGAATCAAACTTTCGGTTGTTAATCCCGGAATGGTGTTCATTTCCAACATATGTGGTTCGTTGTTTACGATGATGAATTCGCTTCTTGAGAAACCTTTCATTTTTAAAACTTCGTAGGCACGTTTTGCAGTTTCACTCACTTTTTGTGTTAGTTCGTCTGAAATTCTTGCCGGTGTGATTTCTTGTGATTTTCCTTCGTATTTTGCTTCATAATCAAAGAAATCATTTTCTGAAACAATTTCGGTGATTGGTAAAACTTTAATTTCGCCTTTATAATTGATTACTCCAACAGAAACTTCGGTTCCGTCAAGGAAACTTTCGATGATAATTTCGTTATCTTCTTTATAGGCAACTTCTATTGCGATTGGCAATTCGGCCTCGGTTTTTACTTTTGAGATTCCGAAACTAGAACCTGCTTTGTTTGGTTTTACGAAACATGGTAAACCTACTTTTTTTACAATTTCTTCCGTATTGATAACATCACCTTTGTTTAGGTAATAAGAGATTGCTGTTTTGATTCCGTATGGTTTTAAAACTGACAATAAATCACGTTTGTTGAAGGTAAGAGCCGCTTGGTAATAATCGCAAGATGATTGTGGCAATCCAATTAATTCAAAGTAAGCCTGCATTAAACCATCTTCTCCCGGGGTTCCGTGAATGGCATTGAAAACACAATCGAAAGTGATTTTTTCTCCGTTTACAGTAACTGAGAAATCATTTCTATCGATTGGAAATTCGGCATCATTTTGGTCAACATAAACCCATTTTTCTTTAAAAATATGAATGCGGAATCCGTTGTATTTTGTTTTGTCAAGATATTTGTGAACGACGTTTCCGCTGATAAGAGAAATTTTATATTCACTTGAATATCCGCCCATGATGATGGCTATGTTTTTCATTGATTTGATGTTTAATCGTTTATTTGTGTATTTGTGTATTTGTTTAATCGTTTTTTCGTCACGAATTTCGCTAATTGCCTCGCTCAGTCTGACAAATGGTATCGAAAAGTTTCTTATGAAACCTAAAGCCCTAGCCCTGATGGGAGCGGCATCCTTTTTTGCCGGGGTTCGGCACAAAAGATACAGCGTACAGCGGGAAATAGCTCCTGAAAATAGTCCTTCGACTTTGCTCAGGATGACAATCGCAACACTTTCTTGTTTAAAACAAAATTATCATTTTTTTTGAAACGAAATAGCTTTATCTTTGCCACTAATAAAAATAAATTTATGAGTTTACGTAAGTATTTAACTAGCCGAGTATTTTTTCTGCAAGTATTAAGTGCGGCTGCTATTATCGCCGTTTTAGGTTATTTGTTTATGCATTGGTTGACTTTTACAACTGATCACGGTCACGAAATTGCTGTTCCGAATTTATCGAAATTAACTGAGGAACAAGTTGAAGCAAAATTAGACGATTTAGACTTAGATTATGTGCTTTTGGATAGTGTTGATTACCGAAGTGAATTCCCTAAATACAGTGTTGTTGAGCAAGATCCGTTGCCGGGAACGATGGTAAAAGTGGGAAGAAAAATATATATTAAAATTAATGCGTCAGGATTTTCATCTGTTAAAATTCCTGATTTAATCGAAAAAACGTATCGTGAAGCGGTTCCAACTTTGAAGGCTTTAGGTCTTGAAGCGGGAACGATTACCTATATTCCGAACTTAGGAAAAGATATGGTTCTGGAGATGCGTTATAAAGGTAGAAACTTAAAAGTAGGTGACCGCGTGCTGAAGGCTTCTAAAATCGACTTGGTTTTAGGTGACGGAAAAGCAAGTTATGTAGATGAAAGTCAGGCCGTAGACAGTTTAGCTGCGCCAACTACTGAAACCCCAAAAGATGAACAATAATATTGAAAATTTAGATCTGGAAGACGAATTATTCGAACATTTTAGATTTGAAGTCCCTAAAGGTCAAGCGCTTTTGCGTATTGACAAATATTTAATGAATTTGATTCAGAATGCGACGCGAAATAAAATTCAGAACGCCGCTACTGAAGGAAACATTTTTGTAAATGATATTCCGGTAAAATCAAATTATAAAGTAAAACCGTTTGATGTTGTAACGGTTATGTTATCGCATCCTCCGTTTGAAAACCATATTCTTCCGGAAGATCTTCCGTTGAATATTGTGTATGAAGATGATGCTTTGTTGTTGATTAACAAAGAGCCGGGAATGGTTGTGCATCCTGGTCACGGAAATTATACGGGAACTTTGGTTAATGCTTTGGCACATCATTTTGATAATTTGCCAATGAACAGCAGCGAACGTCCTGGTTTGGTTCATAGAATTGATAAAGATACGTCCGGACTTTTAGTGGTTGCTAAAACAGAAGCGGCAATGACGCATTTAGCAAAACAATTTGAGGCTAAAACTTCTGAACGTGAGTATATTGCTCTTGTTTGGGGAAATGTTACCGAAGAAGAAGGAACAATTGAAGGAAACCTTGCAAGACATTTAAAAGACCGTATGCAAATGGCAGTTTTTGCTGATCCTGAAATAGGGAAACCAGCAATTACTCATTATAAAGTTTTGGAACGTTTTGGTTATGTAACTTTGATTTCTTGTAAGTTAGAAACTGGAAGAACACACCAAATTCGTGCACACATGAAACATATTGGTCATCCGTTGTTTAATGACGAACGTTACGGCGGTCATTTAATTTTGAAAGGAACGACTTTTACTAAATACAAGCAGTTTATCGAGAATTGTTTTAAAGCTTTGCCACGTCAGGCGTTGCATGCTAAAACACTTGGTTTTGTACATCCAAATACGGGTGAAATGATGCGTTTTGATACGGAACTGCCTCAGGATTTTCAGGATTGCATTGATAAATGGCGTAATTATGTGAAATCGCATAATACAGAAGAGGAAGAGGATTAATTAGATAATTTGTCAATTAGAAAATTAGATAATTTTTGATATAGAAAAAGCTCCAAAATGGAGCTTTTTTTGTTTTATCATATTTCAAACATATCCCAAGGTTTCAACCTTGGGATACATATCGGAATGAGGATCAGGATAATTTATTGCGCTCCAACGGTTGAAACCGTTGGCAATGTTTCTAATTCAAATAAATTTTTATTGAAGCGTTTTAATGTTTAGGTCTATAACTTTTGCTTCTCCGTTGGTTAAGAATCCTAGTTTTCCTTGTTGGCTTAGATTGCTTTTTTCTAAGAAACATTCTAAGAAAGTTTCGTTGTTGACTGAGAAGTATAATTGATTGTTTGAAACTCTAATTTTGACGGAATACCATTTGTTGTTTTCTAGTGTCATTGGTTTTTTGAACAAAGTTGGACCTCCGCGTTTACCATACTCGTCGCTGTTTTTGTTGTAAACTCCATTTCCTATCACAATATTCTGATCGATTTGATACAAATATGTTCTGATGTATTTTTCTTTATCGATGTTAAGCATAACTTCAAACAAAGATTCTTTGGTCATGTTTACTTTAAAATCGATTTCATAGTTTTTAGGAAGTTGTTTTTTAGATTCTATTACACCCCAATGCATTGGACCTCCGGTTCCTGTCAATGTATCTTTTTGCAGAAACCATTCTTTTGGGCTAAAAATCCAATCTGATTTTAGTTTAGAAATGTTACTTATTTTGTATGCTGTTTTTGTCGTTGAAATTGTGGTTGTGCACGAAATCATTATTAGAGATAAGGCTAATAATGCGATATATTTAATTTTCATTTTTGTTTTTTAATTTAGCTCTGAATGGTATTTTATTTTACCGATTGATCCTGTTGGGGTTGGTAAAAGTTCGAATACCGAAGTAGGAGCGAGGCCAGATTCTATGCGATGTGAAACGTACAAAATACTAACATTTGTTTCTTGTTTAATGGTATTGATAAGTTGAATAACCAGATCTACATTTTCGTCGTCTAAACCTTCTACAGGTTCGTCCAGAATTAATAATGGCGGATGTTTTAAAACGGCACGAACAATTAATGCGACTCTTTGCTGGCCAATTGACAGATCTATAAAGCGCTTTTTTCTTAAACTTGTCATTTCAACTACTTCAAGCCATTGCGAAACGATTTGTTTTTGATGTGTTGTTGGCTCAATATAAAGTCCGATCGAGTCGAAAAATCCCGAGAGAATCATTTCTTCTAAAGTGTGCCCTTTTTGAAATAAATCGGTCATTGACGTCGCGAAGATTCCAATTTGCTTTTTGATGTCCCAAACGCTTTCGCCGGTTCCTTTTTTTCTTCCGAATAAAAATAAATCCTGACCAAACCCTTTTGGATTATCTCCTGTAATCAATGATAGAATTGTGCTTTTTCCTGAACCATTCGGACCAATTAATTGCCAGAATTCGCCTTGTTTTATTGTCCATGAAATTTGATCTACAATTTTGCGGTCGTCATAACTTACAGAAACATTATTCATTTTGATTAATACACTTTCGTGAAAGGAATGCGGCTCTAAAGCTTTTGGAATTGCTCCGGTATTTAAGGTTTTAAAGTGATTTTCGGTTTTTGATATTGGATATAGTGTAAATGAATTGTCTTTTATTTGTGCTTTATTCGGAACAAAATCTAAAACATCAACGACACGATTTACCAATTGTATAATGGCGATATCGTTTGTTAATTTTTCGAGAGATTGTACTAAAACAACTCTTGAAGCCTGATCTAAATGGTCAAACGGATTGTCGAAAATTATAAAATCAGGATTTTGATTGATACAGTATTTCAGAAACTCTTTTTTGCGCTCGCCTGACGAAAAAGTTCTCAATTGTCTATGTGATTCCGGAGAGGCTTCGACGATATCATATTGATACTCTTTTTCAATGAATTTCTCAATCGCAATATCTGAAAACAGAATGCCTTTTTGGTCGTTAAAAACGGCTAATTCTCCTTTGGCTTCGCCAGAAAGTAAAGTATCAATAAAAGCTTTTTTATTTACCTGATTTGATAAAAGTATGTCCCAATGCTGCATTTTAAAATATATTTAGTGATGTTTTTTTGCCACTCCCGATAACTATCAGGATTCACCGATTAGAATGATTAATCTTTTTTAATCTTTTAATCTGTGGCAAAAAAATGTTTTAAGAAAAACATATCTTTAAAGTATGTTTTTGTTAAGGTTATTTTGTTTCTTTTGTTGCCATTTCGCGATCGTTTCTTGACCATTCGCTCCAGGAACCTACATAAAGTTTAGGAATCGAAATTCCGGCATAATCCATTGCTAATAAAGTATGACAAGCCGTAACACCCGAACCGCAATGTACAATTACATTTTCGGGTTTTGTATTTCCTAAAACCATTGTGTATTTTTTGGCTAATTCTGCAGCGGTTTGATAGAATCCATCTTCATTTAGATTTTCGCTAAACGGAACATTTATAGCACCCGGAATATGTCCGGCAATTAAATCCAACGGTTCTGTTAAACCATCAAAACGATTTTTATCTCTTACATCAATTACAATATTTTGGTCGTTATTTCGGGCTTTTTCGACTTCTTCAATATCGGCTAAAAGTAATTTCCATTCTGATATTGGATAGTTTTCAGTTGTATCAAAATTTTCAGTTTCTGAACTTATCGGATAACCAATTTTTATTGCCACTTGCAAACCTCCGTTTAAAACCTGCACTTTTTCGTGACCAATTGCTCTTAACATCCACCAAAATCTGGCAGCAGCATTTGATCCGTTTTTATCATCATAAATAATAATATAACTTGAAGGCGAAATTCCGAGTCTTGAAAGTACTCCTGAGAACTTTTCGAAAGAAGGCAAAGGATGTCTTCCGCCGTTTGCAGGATCAGTTTCGACCGTTGCTAAATCCCGATTCAAATCGATATAACGAGCACCTTTTAAATGTTCGTTTTTATAATTTTCTTCGGCATTGACTCCGGCTCTGGCATCAATTAAAACAAATTCAGAAGTATCTTTTAGCTTTAATAATTCTTCGGGATTAATAAGTGGAGAAAGTTTTGACATCTTAAATAATTTTATTTTTTAGAATTTCCTAACCAAAGCAATGCATTCAAAATTAATTGGCTTTGTATTTTGTTTTCAAAAGTGTACGAAAGTGTTTTGTTGGTTCCATGTTCATAATCAATATCATTATGTCCCATGTTTACGTAGAGCATTTTGTAGTTTTTATTTGTCCAGACCACAGGATAATAACCGCTGTGCCAGATTTCATGAGCTTTTGGCCCTGTTCCTAACGGAAAACTGCTTTCGTCGATTGCCAAAAGGATTTTTATATCCGGATTTTTGGTAAGATCGTTACTCCATCTGTACCATTCATTAGGTGCAGACGAGAATGTTTTTGGAATATTTTTAGTAACCGGATGTTGGTTTTCGATTCTTAAAATTGCCGATGTTGGTCGCCAGGTATTGCTTCTGTATTCGCCGGAACCTAAGAAAGTATTGTGATACCAATTCCAGTTTTGCGGATAATCAGAATTATTTAAAGCAAAAGCCGAAAAGTGAAATCCTATAAAACCACCGCCATTTTCCATATATTTCTGAAAAGCTTCTTGCTGACTTATTGTTTCAGGTCTTGTGTCTAAGAATAAAACAACTTGATATTTTGCCAGAAATTTGGCATTTAGATTATCCCAATTGTTGGTAGAATCGTATGCAAAGTGATTTTCTTCGGCAATTTTAGGAAACCATTTATTGGCTTCATGAACAAAACTTATATGTGCCTGATCGTTTTTTGCGGTATAAAATGCAATTACTTTAAATTTTGATTTGCTTTTTTTCGGCTGAGAATATCCTTCCAGAAAACAGCTAATAAAAAGAACAATTAAAATGCTCTTAATGGTAAGTAAACAAGTTTTTTGACTGAAAATGGACATCGAATGTGGTTTGGTTGGTTAGTTAAATGTTTGATTAATCAGGGATTTTCTCGATTAATATTTCATTTCCGGATTTGTCATAGTAGGTACAAAGCATTTGTATAATATCAACTCTCCATTTTGCAATACCACATTGTGCTGCATGATTGCAAAAAGTCAAATAATCAGTTTCTCCGTCCTGATGCATTACCAGAAATTCGATAAACCGTTCTTTGTTAGCAATTGGTTCTACTTTAATTTCATCGTATTTTTCATCATAGGTAACATGGTAATTGTTTACGCCATAATATTCAACATGTCCATCATGAACAAATGTATCGTAACCTTTTACGCCCAGTGTGATTAAGTCTTGTATATAATTTGGGAAATCAGCACCGGTTTTTACTTTTGAATGTGCTTCTTTGATTTGTTCTATTGTAAACATATATTCTTTTTTTAGATTATTAGAAAAGGTTTGCCATGCCCCGGGCGACAGCGAATACGGATTATAAAATTACCGTTAACCATCTTTAAAAGCAAAAAAATGGGTCTTAAAGTTATCAGAAAATCTGAAAAGATGGGATTGTAGAACTGTTTGCAATTCTTTATTATTGAATTTTAACGAGTAGAACATTATATTTTGTAAATTTAATACTCTATAAGATGTTGATTGTGAAAATATTGCATTTTAACGAGTAATGTTGTACTTCAAAGAACTTCTTTTATTAACAGGAAATTTGTCTGTAAATTAGAGTTGTAATGTTGTAAGCTAAAAATTGGTATCATGAAAAAAACAATATTTTTGCTCTTGCTCACAGTTCCCTTATTTGCCCAGGAAGTCAATACATTTGATTTTGCTGTTATAAACTCTACACTAATATCTCCTAATATTGATCTTGATAAAGGCAGGAGTGTTATTGCGGCGAATAAGGATGAATATTCGTCTTATTTTCAATACGCCTTTAATATGTGTGATGACGATATTATTGGGGGTGTTGGAATTGATAAGTCTGAAATCGATCGAACTTATATTGGTTATATAGGTAAAATATGCAATAAGTTTAGAGCTACAATTGCTATTGGTTATGTTGATTCACGAAGCGATTATCAGGGAACTTTTACCGGATTTAGTGTTTCGTATCATTTTGGTGAAAATACTTTTGTAGGCGCAAGTTTAGAGAATTTACATTCTACAAGTGTTGATTATAAAACTGATGAAAGTTTTGATTATTATAAAAAACTAGTTCCAAAAGTTTTTGCGAGTTACGAACTTATTCCGCACGTGATTGCTTTTGGGCAATTGAGTAGCAGGGTAAATGATATTGCACTGAAGTACCAAGTTGATCGATTTTCAGCCGGTGGATTTTATTCCGGACATGGTGTCGAGGGTATTTTTGGTACGCTTAACATTGGCAGGTTTGCGGTTTCTTGCAGTACTACTTTTGATAAGGTGAATTTTGGTTTGAAGTTTCAATAATATGTAGATTGCCCAAGGATTTTAATGGATTAAACAGATTGTGGCAGATTTTAATTTGTAAACTATTGTTTAGATTGCAGGTCTTGGTTTTTTGGAATTTAAGATTTGTCCCGATAACTATCAGATTGGAATTTTAATTCTCAGTTGTGTTTTTTTTTATTGTAATCACTCTTTGCGGATATGGAATATCGATTTGGGCTTCGTCAAAACGTTTTTTAATACTTTGCAATAAATCGCAATACATCACAAAACCATCTGTTGAATTTTTGGCCCAGGCCCAGGCTTTTAAGTTTACGCTTGAATCTGCAAGAGCAACAACTTTTGCCTGAACCAGAGGTGTTTTTTGTTCTTTGCTTTCTGCAGTGCGATTATCAATAAAAAGTGGATGTTTGGCGATTTCTTCCTGCATGATTTCTAATGCTTTCTCGATATCTGAATCATAACCAATACCAATCTCAATTGTTTTACAACATTTGGTGTCAAACATATTGGTATTTACAATAATTTGGTTGTTGATTACCGAATTAGGAATTATGATTCGGTTATTTTCGGTATCTCTGAGTACAACCTGCCTCAAATTAATGTCTTCAACGGTACCAACAAAATTATTAATGGTAATTTTATCGTTGATGCGGAAGGGTTTAAAAATAATCAGAAAAATTCCGCTCACAATATTACTCAAAGCTTGTTGAGAAGCCAGACCTGCAACTATCGAAATAACGCCGGCTCCGGCTAAAAAGGAATGACCAATAATTTTAAACTCAGGAATTTGTATTAAGGCAAAGGCTATTCCTAAAATATAAATAACGGTAATGATTAAATGTTTTAAAAACTTAAACCCCGTTGGATCATAGTCTTTATCGGTTTGTTTTTGATACAAAACATAACGTAATACTTTATCCGTAATGGCACCCAAAACAACTGTTACAAGTGCTATTATAGCGATAATGATAATTATTCTAAAGTCTTTTACGAAATCGATCATGAGTTTTGAATTTAAAAAAACCAAAAAACATATATTTAAAATTATAGTTTTTTGGATTTTATAAAGTTAAGAAAAATGAGGTTTGTTTTTATAATCCAACAAAATCATCACTTTTTGGAAAAATACTCAAAGCTTCAATAGCAATTTCAGGCGTTGGTGAAGCTAATTTGCGTAGTTTGGTATCCATCCATGCACCATCAACTGTGATTACTGCACAAAGTGTATCATCTTCTCTTCTAAATTCGTGAATGATTGACCAACGCGAAGCATCGGGTTTCATTTTTGAAGTTTTGGTATGAAGGAATATTTTGTCTGAAAGTTTTAGTTCTTTTCTAAAGATGCACTCTTCTCTAAATAAAACGGGTCCAAAACCTTGCGTTTGCATTACTCTTAAAGTCAGGCCAAGTTCTTCGAGGATTTCGATACGATGTTGCGCGCCAAAATCGTAATAAGCACTATGACGAACGTGAAAATTTGGGTCAAGATCTGACCAGCGAAAAGAAATTTCTTTTATAAATGAAGCCATTTTTATAGTTGTATTTTAATTTTATTTTGAATGTTTTACAATGATTATTTCTTCAGAAAAACAATCATTTTCAGAAAACCGAAATTACAAATAAAAAAGCAAATTGATAGCAGAAAAGCACAAAGTATTATTCGTGCATAGTAAATTGTTTATCTCTTCGACTTCGCTCAGAGTGACAAAAAACGAACTAAAATATATTATTTTATTGAATTGATGTTTTTGATTATTGTAGCCTTGTCTGCCGGAGAATTTGTTATTTGTAGTGCTTTTTCGAAATTTTCTATGGCTTTTTTATTGTCAATATCAGTATACAGATTGCCTAATAAAGAGTAATAAAATGGATTATTGGTCAGATTGAGTTTTTCGGCTTCGATAATTGCTTCTTTCTTGCCGTTGGTTTTGGCTAGGGCAAAAGTTCTGTTTAAAGCTGCGATAGGCGAATATTCTAAAATAAGCAAACGATTGTAAAGTTGTAGAATATTTTGCCATTTTTCGGGTGTGTCTTCTTTTTGCGTGTGCCAATAAGCGATTCCGGCTTCGAGATGGTATTTAGAAAGATGGTTTCCGGTTGATGCCTGAACAAGATAATATTGACCTTTTTCTATTAATTCCTGATTCCAAAGCGTTTCGTCCTGATCCTGATATAAAATTGTTTCGCCATTTTCGTTGGTTCTGGCATCAAATCTCGAACTATGAAAACACATTAAAGATAAAAGTGCATTTATGGCTGGTGTATTGGTTGTGGGATTTTCGATTAATAAAAAAGTCAGGCGCATGGCTTCTGCACAAAGATCTTTTCGTAAAATGGTATTTTGTGATGTCGAATAATAACCTTCAGAAAACAATAGATAAAGGGTTGTTAAAACGGTTTCTAATCTATTATTAATTTCAGAAATTGTTGGCTGTTCAATTTTAATGTTTGCTTCTTTGAGTTTTTCTTTGGCGCGATTAATTCTTTTGTAAATGACTTCTTTATTAGTCAAAAAAGCATCGGCAATTTCCTGAATTCCAAATCCGCATAATAAATTTAATGCTAATGCAATTTGTGCTTCACCAGAATTTACAGGATTGCAAACCGTAAATATCATCGCTAATTGGCTGTCATTTATGTTTTTGCTTGACAAGTCAATTTCAATTTCTTCTGATTTATTTGCAGTATGTTTTATTTCTACAGAAAGCTTTTGCTCAAAAACAGCATTTCGTTTGAGATAATTTTTGGTTTTGTTTTTGGCAACAGTATAAAGCCACGCGGTTGGATTTTCAGGAATTCCTTTTAAACTCCATAATTCGGTTGCGGCAAGAAATGTGTCGCTTGTAATGTCTTCGGCGATTTCGATATTATCGATTCCAAATAAATAACAGAGTACCGAAACTATTTTTCGGTACTCTGTTCTGAATAAATTGGGTAAAAGCTGGCTTTCTTCCATAGTTTTTTATACGATGCTTTTATAAAGTGATATTTTTCTAAGCATATTTTTTTTTGCCACAGATTAAAATGATTTTATGGATTATTGCTTGCGTAAAATTTTTGCCACGAATTTCACGAATTTGCACTAATTCTATTTACTATATTTTTTTGTCACGGAGTAAAATAATTTTATAGATTCTCGCTTGTGTAAAATTATTAAGTTGACCCGTGCGATAGCAAATAGACGAAGCAATTACAGTAATTTGCATCAAGTCAATTCGTGTCAATTCGTGAAATTCGCGGCAAAAAAACAATCTATATTTCTATTCTGTAACAGCCATACGTATTTCAACATTACCTCCTAATTCTAATATCGGGCATCCGTTTGCAATAGCAACCGCTTCGTCATAATCTGTGGCTTTGATCATGATTAATCCTCCAATTGCTTCTTTGATTTCGGCGTAAGGTCCGTTGATTACACTTTTGTTTGTTGTTACAATTTTTCCTGCGCCATCCCAGCGTTGCAAAGGTTTTGCCAGTTTATCCTGCGCTGCAATTCCGCCCAGCCAATCTTGCCATAATTTAAGAGAATCCTGCAATTCTTGTGGTGAAGGCTGCGTATCTTTTGTGATATAATCTCTTCGAAATATTAATACAAATTCGTTCATGATGTTATTTTTGAATGTTATAAACTTTGTTTTTTATGTTTTTCAGATCCATTTTTTAGAGTGATATGTTATGAAAATAAATCTAAAAATTGGATCTGTAAATTTTTAATTAACCAAATTGTCCTACTTTATAAGTTCCTGGTTCGTTAGGAAAAGCAAGATTAATGCGGTTCCAGGTATTAATGTTTGTGATGGTTAAAGTTAAATCAATTAATTCTTGTTCTGAAAATTCTTTTGCTGTTTCGTTGTAAACAGAGTCTGTAACATTACATGCAGTTATGGCTTCTGCCCAGGCAAATGCTGCTCTTTCGCGGTTGCTGTAATAAGATGTTTCTCTCCAGGCGCTTAATCCGTATAAACGCTGTTCTGTTTCGCCTTTATGACGGGCATCTTTATAATGCATATCAAGACAGTAAGCACATTTGTTGATTTGTGAAACTCTAAAAAGAACTAATTCTACAAGTGATTGTTCTAGTGGAGATTTTTTTAAATACCCGCCAACTGAGTAAAGTGTTTTGATTGCTTCTTGTCCTTTTACGTGAATGTTAATTCGATTTTCCATTTTGTCTAAATTTTAATGTTTATAAATGTTTTATAATGGAATAACAATCGAAGTTTCAGAATTGGACAAATTATTTTATTTTTTTTGAAAATATTTTTGCTTTTTATTTTTGAATAGGCGTAAAGCCTTGTAAACATTGGTTTCTTGATAATGTTTTTTTGTAAAAAAATAAAGTCTAATACAGTAATTGGGCGAAATAAATATTTTTTTATTCCGGTTTTGGATTGTTTACACCTGTTTTTTTGACAATCCAGGGTAATGTTAATCCTTGTCCAACGATAGTTAATAGTACAACCATAACAGAAATAAATATTATCGAGTTTCTTTCGGGAAAAGGAGTTCCATCCGGAAGAAATTTAGGTAAACCTAAAGCAATAGCAAGAGAAACAATGCCTCGCATTCCTGACCAACTTATAATTAGACTGTTTTTAGAATCTAATAAAGCATGCTCGCTAACTTTTCGTCTTTTTTTACTGTTGTTTTGAAATGCTTTTTGAAGATTTATTTTTTGAAGAAAGATTCTTACCATTCTGGTTAATAGTGCCACAATGGTTATAATTACGGCGTAACCTATATAGGGTAAAATCATACTGTTGTCGATATCTTTTAAGATGTATCGGAAATTGAGTCCGATTAGGATAAAGATTAATCCGTTTAGGAGAAATATAATGACATCCCAGAGGTTTTTTGAATTGTTTTTTAAGCTTTCGGGAAAGATTTTTTTACTAAAACGAGAAATTGCTAAACCTAAAACGACGACGGCAATTACTCCCGAAACATGCAAATTTTCGGCTATTAAATAGGTTACAAATGGCATTAATAACATAAAGCTAACAGTTACATTTATATTTTTACGGACTTTTGTAAGGATGAATGCTAAGATTTTTGCCATTAGAAAACCAACTAAAAATCCGCCTCCTAATAAGAGTGCAAATTGTAGCGTTGCTTTCCAGATTATAAAAGCTGAGCCCATCGCGGTTGCAACAGCAAAACGATAGGCAACTAATGCTGAGGCATCGTTAATGAGACTTTCGCCTTCGAGTATGGTAATGGTTTTTTCGGGTATTCCGAGGCCTTTTGTTACGCTTACTGCAGCAACAGCATCTGTGGCAGAGAGTATGGCTCCAAGTGTAAATGATAAGGACCAGGTCATTCCGGGAATTGTATAATGGGCAACGACGGCAATCCAGAAGGTGGTAAGAAAAACGAGCGGTATTGCCAATGTACTTATTGTACTAAGGTTGGTTTTGAAGTGTTTTGGCGAAATATTGAAAGAGGCATCATATAATAATGGCGGCAGGAAAATCAGGAAGATGATCTCGGGATTAATTTCTATTTCGGTCATTGTGGGAATAAAGCCAATTGCAACTCCAACAATCACAAGGAGAATTGGGTAAGGTAATTTTGCTTTATCTGCAAAAGCCGAAAGACCGATCACGATGGCGAGAATAAAAATAATAATGCTGTAGTTTTCCATTAAAATGAATTTATAAAAAGCTAAAATAAGTATTTCGGGGTTTAATTGAAAGCATTGAAAGACATTAAATCGGTAAATTAAGACAGTTTTCTAATGAAAATAATTGCCCTAGCCCTGATGGGAGCGGCATCCTTTTCCTTGCTTCTTTAGCAAGGAAAAGATATAGCGGACAGCAGGATTAGCTTCTGATAATGACACTTAAAGTACTGATATGCCATAGGTGTCAGGTTTTAAAAATGTCATGTTGGCAGATTGTTTTTAAGGTCCCGACATGAAAACTGACAATTTACTTTGGTTTTTTATATTGGCACAAAGATTGACTTATGCCACCTGAGTTATAAAATGTATATCAAAAATTAAATATATAAAAAATGGGTAAAATAATCGGAATTGACTTAGGTACGACGAACTCTTGTGTTTCTGTAATGGAAGGTAACGAAGCAGTTGTTATTCCTAACGCAGAAGGAAAAAGAACAACGCCATCTATCATCGCTTTTGTTGAAGGTGGAGAAATTAAAGTAGGTGATCCTGCAAAAAGACAAGCGGTAACGAATCCTACAAAAACGATTGCTTCTATTAAACGTTTTATGGGACACACTTTTGCTGAAACTACAGGTGAAGCAAAAAGAGTATCTTACAAGGTAGTAAAAGGGGACAACAATACTCCACGTGTGGATATTGATGGACGTTTATATACTGCTCAGGAATTGTCAGCAATGACTCTTCAAAAAATGAAAAAAACTGCTGAAGACTATTTAGGTCAAACTGTAACAGAAGCAGTTATTACTGTTCCTGCTTACTTTAACGATGCACAACGTCAAGCTACTAAAGAAGCTGGAGAAATTGCTGGTCTTAAAGTTATGCGTATCATCAACGAGCCAACTGCTGCTGCACTTGCTTACGGATTAGATAAAAAAGGAACTGATCAAAAAATTGCTGTTTACGATTTAGGTGGAGGTACTTTTGATATCTCTGTTCTTGAATTAGGAGACGGTGTATTTGAAGTATTGTCTACAAACGGTGATACTCACTTAGGTGGTGATGATTTTGACCACGAAATTATTGACTGGTTAGCTAATGAATTTTTAGCTGAAGAAGGTATTGATTTACGTCTTGACCCAATGTCATTGCAACGTTTGAAAGAAGCTGCAGAGAAAGCAAAAATTGAATTGTCTTCTTCTTCAGAAACTGAAATCAACTTGCCATACGTAACAGCTACTGCTACTGGACCAAAACACTTAGTAAAAAAATTATCTAGAGCTAAATTTGAGCAATTAACTGATTCATTAGTTAAACGTTCTATGGAGCCAGTTGCTAAAGCATTAAAAGATGCAGGTTTAACTACATCTGATATTGACGAAGTTATCCTTGTTGGAGGTTCTACTCGTATGCCAAGAATTGCTGACGAAGTTGAAAAATTCTTTGGTAAAAAAGCATCTAAAGGTGTTAACCCTGATGAAGTTGTTGCTATTGGAGCTGCTATTCAAGGTGGAGTTTTATCTGGAGATGTAAAAGATGTATTGTTACTTGACGTTACTCCTTTATCTTTAGGTATCGAAACTATGGGTGGTGTTATGACTACATTAATTGAGTCTAACACAACTATTCCAACTAAAAAATCACAAGTATTCTCTACTGCTTCTGATTCTCAACCATCTGTTGAGCTTCACGTATTACAAGGAGCTAGAGCAATGGCGGTTGATAACAAAACTATCGGTCGTTTTCACTTAGATGGTATCCCGCCAGCACCAAGAGGAGTTCCTCAAATCGAGGTTACTTTTGATATCGATGCTAATGGTATCATCAAAGTAACTGCTACTGATAAAGGAACTGGAAAATCTCACGATATCCGTATCGAAGCTTCTTCTGGATTAACTTCTGAAGAAATCGAAAAAATGAAACAAGATGCTGAAGCTAATGCTGACGCTGACAAAATAGCTAAAGAAAGAGCTGAGAAATTAAACGAAGCTGATAGTACTATTTTCCAAACTGAAAGTCAATTGAAAGAATTGGGAAGTAAATTAACAGACGATCAAAAAACAGCTATCGAATTTGCTTTAACTGAATTAAGATTTGCTCACCAATCTCAAGATCTTGAAGCAATCCAAAAAGGATTAGACAATGTAAATGCAGCTTGGAAAGTAGCTACAGAAGCAATGTACGCTCAAGGTGGTGAACAAGGTCAACAAGCAGCTCCACAACAAGAGCAATCGCAAGGTGACAATGTTGAAGACGTTGAATTCGAAGAAGTAAAATAATTCTTCTTTCACAATAATGAAAAACCGAGTCAGAAATGACTCGGTTTTTTTATGGATTTTAGTTACGTTGCGTTGTTAAACCCGACAGGTTTTTAAAACCTGTCGGGTTTGCTTTGTGCATAGGATTAGTACTATTTGAGATTTGTTTTTTAAACCTGTCGGGTTTGCCGTTACTTATAAATTAAGAAATTCTTCTAACGAATTAAAGCTTTCATTTTTATTGTGTGAAGCTTTTAAACCTTCAATATTCTTGAATATAGAAATTACTTTTTCACGTTTTAATTTAGTGGGTTTTTCAGAAACACAAGTTAAATAAGAACTCCAGGGATATTCTATTGGATGTTCACAGAATCCATGATTTACAGGGTTATAATGAATATATTTTATCACAGAACGTAAATAGGATTCGTTATTAATTAATTTTCTTTTAAATGGTCTTTCAAATAAAGCTCCATGTCTATTATATCCTTTATTAATTGCTTTTGTATAGGCATTAAATAAATTGCCAAAAGACTGATGTGGTGGAATAATTTTTTTAGGTTCGTCCGTTTTACTTAATGTAATTTCTTCAAAAGTTTTAATTCTTACTAATAAATGAAAGTGATTTTTTAATAGGCACCAGGCAAATGTTTCTGCAATTGGATCAATATGTTTGTTATAAAGAATTAGAAAATATTCATGATTTCTATTTTCTTTAAAGATATTTTCGCTGTTGATTCCGCGATTATAAATGTGATAATATTTTCCAAATTCTAGAGGTTCAGTTGTTTGCATAATTTATGTATTCGTTGTCAAACCCGACAGGTTTTTAAAACCTGTCGGGTTTAGTTAAAAGTGATATAAATATTACAAAACAGGCAGTTTCTATTCTATGAATATTTCCATCAAAATGACAATTGTCATTTCCTGTTCAGAATCTTTTTTGTAATATTACTATATAAATCATTTTTGAATGAGAAAGATAAAATACAAGAAAGGGCGAAAGCTGCAACATACTAGTTTAGAGTATACTGGTTCACATAAAGAGCATAAAACAGAAATGCAATTGTTTGTATATAATAATGATGATGTTACTGAATATGAAAAATTGGAGGTAGTAGCCTTGAATACCTGCCTTGATTATACTAAAAATAATTGGCTGAATATTCATGGTTTAAACGATATCAATTTAATTAAAATCATAGGGACTCATTTTAAGTTAGATGATTTTCTTTTAGCAGATATTTTAAATACTACGAAAAGAACAAAACTTGAGGAACAAAAAGATGTTTTATTTTTTAATATAAAATCACTTTTGCCTTCAGAGTATTCAGATAATATTAGTGTAGAACAAATTAGTTTTATTTTGAAAGATGGAATTCTGATTTCGTTTCAGGAAAAACGAAGTGATTTTTTTACACATATTCGAGAGCGCCTTCGTACACACGGAGGAATTGTGAGAACTAAAAAAGTAGATTACTTGCTCTATTTATTGCTTGATGCTGTAATGGAAAATTTCTACATAACCATTGAAGATGAAGAAGATAAAATCGAAGAATTAATTAATTTGACCAAAAAAGGTGCCGATCCGGTTATCCTGGAAAAAATTGAAAATCATCGGGATAATTTTAATTTCTTAAAACGTTCAATTATTCCGCTTCGAGATTCCTTGTATTATCTAAAAACAATTAAAGACGATGAAACCTATAACGGAATTGAGAAGGATACTTTTAATTTTTTTATCAGATTACACCAAAAAAGCTTAGAGCTTTTAGAGCAGATTGAGTCTGATATGAGTTCGTTAGAAAGTGCTTCAAACTTTTATTTCTCGGAACAAAGCCGAAAAATGAATGAGATTATGAAAACTCTGACCATTATTTCGGCGATATTTATTCCGCTTACTTTTATTGTTGGAGTGTATGGAATGAATTTTGAAAATATGCCGGAACTTAGATTTAGATATGGTTATTACAGCGTCATGGTTGCCATGTTTTTATTGGTGATTGCTTTGATTATTTATTTCAAAAAAAGACGTTGGTTTTAACGTTTATTATACAATTAAAAATTTGATAAGTTTCAAAATATAAATTATGAGTAAAGCAGTATATGTAGCCACAAGCGACCAGAATAGCGGAAAATCGATTATTACACTCGGTTTAATGAGTATTTTGATTGGTAAAACGGCTAAAGTAGGTTATTTTAGACCTATTGTGGAGGATTTTGTAGATGGAGAGCTAGACAATCATATAGAAACAGTTCTTTCATATTTTAACCTTGATATTAAGTTTGAAGAGGCTTATGCAATCACAAAAAGCAAACTGATTAAGAAGAAAAACAAAGGAAAAATTGGAGAAGTTTTAGATTTAATTATTGAGAAGTATAAAAAGCTTGAAGAACGTTTTGATTTTGTTTTGGTAGAAGGAACAAGCTTCACAGGAGAAGGGACTTCGATCGAATTAGATTTGAATGTTTTAATTGCAAAAAATCTGGGAATCCCAACTATAATTATAGGTTCGGGTGTGGGGAAAACACTAGAGGAATTAGTTGACAGTCTTTATCTGGTTTATGATTCTTTTAAAGTGAAAGAGGTTGAGGTTTTATCTGTTATTGCTAATAAAGTACAGCATGAAAACATAGAATTGGTAACACATGGATTACAGAAAAGTTTACCAGATAATGTTTTGATTAATACAATTCCGTTGATTTCGAGTCTGAATAATCCAACAATGCAGGAAATTGTGAATCAGCTTGATGCAAAAGTATTGTTTGGGAATGCTTATTTAAATAATGAAATTGGGCATTTTAGCGTTGGAGCCATGCAATTGCATAATTACTTAGTTCATTTACATGACAATGCTTTGGTAATTACTCCGGGAGACCGTTCAGATATTATTTTAGGTGCTTTGCAAGCCAATGAATCGGCTAATTATCCAACTATTTCAGGAATAATCCTAACAGGAAATATTGTTCCCGAAGAAAGTATTCTAAAGCTTATTGAAGGACTTTCGGCAATTGTTCCAATTATTGCGGTTGATGGCGGAACTTATAGTATCACCAATAAAATAGGTTCTATTAGATCAGAAATCTATGCTAATAATATCCATAAAATTGAAACATCGATCACTACTTTCGGAAAATATGTAGAAGTTGAAGCTTTATCTCAAAGATTAATCACATTTGAAGCCGAAGGAATGACACCAAAAATGTTTCAATACAATATGGTGAAAAGAGCAAAACAACATCGTAAACATATTGTTTTGCCGGAAGGAAGCGATGAGAGAATCATTATTGCAACTTCGAGATTATTAGCGATGGATGTTGTGGATATTTCGATTATTGGAGATAAAAAACAAATTGAAAACAAGGTTGCCGAATTAGGAATCTCATTTGATTTTACCAAAGTAAATATAATAAATCCAAAAGAGTCCGAGCTTTATGAAGATTATGCCAATACTTATTATGAGCTTCGAAAAGCTAAAAATGTGAGCATTACAATGGCAAGGGATTTAATGGAAGATGTTTCCTATTTTGGAACCATGATGGTGTATAAAGGTCACGCTGACGGAATGGTTTCGGGAGCTGCACATACTACACAACATACCATTTTGCCGGCGCTACAATTCATTAAAACCAAACCAAATTCATCTGTAGTTTCATCGGTATTTTTTATGTGTTTAGAAGATCGGGTTTCGGTTTTTGGTGACTGTGCTATTAATCCAAATCCAACAGCGGAACAATTAGCCGAAATTGCAATTTCATCAGCAGAATCGAGTTCGGCTTTTGGAATTGAACCTAAAATTGCCATGCTTTCTTATTCTTCAGGATCATCAGGAAAAGGTGATGAAGTAGACAAAGTGAGAACCGCTACCGAAATTGTAAAACAAAAACGCCCGGATTTAAAAATCGAAGGCCCAATTCAGTATGACGCAGCAGTGGATCGAGCAGTTGGAAAAAGCAAGATGCCGGATTCAGAAGTTGCAGGGCAGGCGAGTGTACTTATTTTCCCTGATTTAAATACCGGAAATAACACTTATAAAGCAGTTCAGAGAGAAACCGGAGCATTGGCAATTGGACCAATGTTACAAGGTTTAAACAAACCTGTAAATGATTTAAGCCGTGGCTGTACTGTAGACGATATTATAAATACAGTAGTAATTACAGCGATTCAGGCGCAGGGACTTTAAGCAATTATTAATTGTTAATTATAAATTGTTAATTATAAATTATGAGTTGCTTGTTATGATTATACTTAAAAAAAAAAGTTTCTTTCCGTGTCTTCGCAATAGCGAATCCGTTTTATCAGCGTCAAAAAATTATAGCAAAAAAACTTAAAAACTTAGCGACTTAGTGCCTTAGCGGCTAAAAAAATAAAAAATGAAAATATTAATTATAAACTCAGGAAGTTCATCTATAAAATATCAATTAATGGTTATGCCAACAAATGAAGTAATTTGTTCTGGTATGATTGATCGAATTGGTCTAGAAACTTCGAATGTAACATTCAAAACTTCTTTAAATACGATAGAAGAAATGTTGCCAATACCAAACCATAAAGTTGGCTTACAAAAAGTAGCCAATATGCTTTTAGATGCTGAGAAAGGAGTGATTAAATCAACTTCAGAAATTGCAGCAGTTGGACATCGTGTGGTACATGGAGGAAGTGACTTTAGCGATACTGTAAAAATTGATGAAAAAGTAAAAGCAAAAATTAAGCAGCTTTTTGAACTAGCTCCGTTGCATAATCCAGCAAATTTGGAAGGAATAAATGTTGCCGAGGAGATCTTTAGTTCGGCAGAGCAAATTGCTGTTTTTGATACCGCTTTTCATCAGACAATGCCGGAAGTAGTGTATAAATATGCTATTCCGAATTATCTTTTAACAGAAAATAAAGTGAGGGTTTATGGTTTTCATGGAACGAGTCATAAATATGTTTCTGAAAAAGCAATTGAGTATTTAGAAAAGAATTCCAGAATAATCACAATTCATTTAGGAAATGGCTGCAGTATGGCTGCAATTAAAAATGGAAAATGTATTGATACCACAATGGGTTTTTCGCCGTCAAATGGTTTAATAATGGGTACTCGTTGTGGTGATATTGATCAATCGATAGTTTTTTATATGATTAAAAATCTAGGATATACACCAGACGAAGTAAATGCAGTTTTATTGAAACAAAGCGGAATGCTTGGACTTACAGGTTATAGCGATTTGCGTGATATTGAATTAGAGGCTGAAAAAGGAAATAAAGATTGTCAGCTGGCATTATTGATGAATGCTTACAGAATCAAAAAAACAATTGGTTCTTATACAGCCGCTTTAAACGGTCTGGATGCTATTGTTTTTACTGCCGGAATTGGAGAAAATTCATCTTATATGCGCAAATTGGTTTGTACAGATATGGATTATTTTGGTATTGAATTGAATCAGGAAAAAAATCAGATTCGTTCAAAAGAAATCAGAGAAATTAATTCAGCGAGTTCAAAAACAAAAGTTTTGGTAGTTCCAACAGATGAGGAGTATGAAATTGCAAATCAGGTTTATCAATTATTAGAAAACTAATTTTTCAAACTAATGACAAATATTATATCAGTGGCATTGTTTTCCGTTTTTCTTTTTCTTTCTTTTCTTCATTTTTATTGGAGTTTTGGAGGTAAATGGGGAAATCAGGCAGTTGTACCAACTAAAGATGGTGGAGCGCCGGTATTTATTCCCGGAGTAATTTCAACTTTTGTTGTGGCTATAGGTTTATTATGTTTTGGAGTTTTTTATTTGATAAAATGTGGGCTTATTGGAATCAATTTACCAATATGGCTTGATCAATACGGATTCTGGATACTTATTTTTATATTTATTTTAAGGAGTATTGGAGACTTCGATTATGTTGGTTTCTTTAAAAAACACAAAAGCTCCCCATTTGCTTTAAATGATACAAAATACTATTCGCCATTATGTCTGGTAATTGGCATATTGACTTTAGTTTTAGAACTGAATAATTAAAGCATTAGCAGTAAAAATCATAAAAAAGCTTCTCGATCGAGGAGCTTTTTTATGGTTTAAGATTAAATAATTGTCTGTATCTTTGGCTATAAATCCGAATATTTTGAGATCGATACTTATAAAAACGTTATTCTTCTTTTTCGTTGCTTTTCAAATTCAAGCGCAAGAATTACTTCCTTTTGTAGAAAATTATAATAAATCAGATTACCAGGGCGATAACCAAATTTGGAATGTAGTTCAGGGAAATGATAATGCCATGTATTTTGCTAATAATCATTATTTACTGCGATATGACGGCGTTCTTTGGGAAAAATATTCTTTACCTAATAAAACAATTATCAGATCAATTTTGATCGAAGGGGATAAAATTTATTCCGGTTCCTATAAAGAATTTGGATACTGGTACAGGAAAGATGGCAAAATGCACTATGTTTCAATTACCAAAAATCTGCGTTTGTTCGATGAAAAAGACAATGAAGAAATCTGGAAAATTTTTAGATTCAATGGCTCGTTGTATTTTCAATCTTTTAATGATGTTTTTATTTATGATGGTAAACAGATAAAAAAGATCAGATTTCCTTTTTTAATTTCTTACTGTTTCGTGGTTGACAATAATGTATATGTTGCATCTGTTGAAAAAGGAATTTTTAAATTAAACGGTTCACAAATTGCAAATCCAAAAGGATGGGATGTATTAAAAAAGACCGTAGTTCATGCCATTGAGAAATATCAAAATAAGACCTATGTATTTACTCAGAAAAAAGGAATCTTTATTCTTGAAAACGGAAGTTTAAAGCCTTGGAATAATCCTTTGAATGAAACCTTAAAAGCAGCTACAATTAATATTGCAAAGTTTATTAAAAACAATAAATTGGTTGTAGGAACAGGAAACAGGGGCGTTTTTATTTATGATTTTAATACAAATAGTTCTAAAAACATTGACAGAAATAATGTGTTGATGAACAACTCTGTTTTAAGTATTGGTTTTGATAAAGAAAATGATCTATGGTTAGGTTTAGATAACGGAATCGCTCACGTAGAAGTAAATTCTCCAATATCATTTTTCTATGACAATTCTGGGATTTTAGGTTCTGTTTATTCAGTTGCAACCACAAATAAAGGATATTTAATTGCTTCAAATCACGGAATTTATGAGTTTTATTCGGGTAAATTTAATATGCTCCCAAATACTCAGGGACAAGCCTGGAATATCACAAAAATTGATGATAAATACATTATTGGTCATAACGATGGGACATTCTCTTATGACAATGGCTCTTTGGTTAAAATAAATAATAAAAGCGGTGGCTGGAATTTATCAAAAAGCAGTATTAATAATACTTACTTTCAGTCTACTTATGACGGAGTTTTATTGTATGATAACCCTGCAGATCTAACTAAAAGTAAAGTTATTGAAAATCTTTCTAAACCAATAAAATATGTGGCCCAGAATAAAAAGAACGAAATTTGGGCAGCAGATAATTATCGGGGATTGTATCGTGTTTTATATGATGATAATTACAAAACCAAGAAAGTAGAAAACGTTACGCAGCAAAGCAAAATAAAAAATGATTTTGGTGTTAAGATTTTTGAATTTAGAGGCGAGATTTTTTTCCTGATCAATAATTCATGGTATACCTATAATTCGCTAAGTAGTAAATTGGAAGAAAATGAATTGTTTAATTCTAATTTCAAAAATATTACAGATGTAGTATCAATCGATGAAGATCATTTTATGGTACTGCAAAACGGAATTTTATATCACATTTATGCTAATGGAAATAAATTTCTATGGAATATTATTCAGCAGAAGTATTATAAAGGAAAATTGATCAATGATAATCTTAGAATTTTTAAAACCCAGAATCATTATTTGCTAAATCTTGACGATGGTTTTATTTCACTTCAATTAAAGTATGAAAACAAACAAAATTCAAATGTTAAAGTAGAAGCATTCAACGATGAAAATTTAATACTTAATGATTCTAAAATTAAATTTAATACAGAGTTAAAGATTAATGTAATTTCAGGAATTTACGGTGCCAGTAAACCTAATTTGTTTTACAAACTAAATAAGAGTAAAGATTTTATTCCGGTAACTGATGGATTAATTGTACTGAATAATTTAAACAGTGGTTATCATTCGATCAATATTTTTAATCATAATGGAGCCAGTTATGAAAAAGTTGCAAATTTTGATTTTAAAGTTGCGGAACCCTGGTATTTTTCAATTTGGATGATTTTATTGTATTTACTGGTAATAGCTGCAGTTTTGTTTTTTTACTACAAATGGAATAAGCTTCGCTATATGCAAAAATTAAAATTGCAGGCTGAAGAATTAAAACATCAGAGAGAAATTCTGGAAATGGAATTGAAAGCAGAAAATGAATTAAATGTTCAGGAATACGAAAAACACATTCTGGAACTTGAATTGCAGACAAAATCATCTGAAGTTGCCGGAAAATCATTGTCAATTGCAAAGCAAAGCGAAATGATTGAAAATATCCAAAGCATTCTTGATTCTGAGAAAGATTTTAATAAGCTTAAGAGCGAAATCAAAAAAGCAATTAAGATAAATGAAGTAAATAAACACGAATGGGAAATTTTTGAAACAAACCTGAATCAAATTCACAACGAGTTTATTATTAATCTTTCTAAGAAATTTCCAAACCTTACCCCAAAAGATATAAAACTGTGTGTTTATCTTAAAATGAACCTTTCTTCAAAGGAAATTGCGCCTATGATGAACATCTCATTTAGGGGCGTAGAGCTACATCGTTATCGATTAAGAAAGAAACTAAACCTCCTTCAGGAAGATAATTTGTCAAAATTTTTACTGAATATATAATTTCTGTTATCGAATTTTGGACATATTTTATTTTTTAACCACTTTTTTTACGGTATTGTAATACATCATTAGTACATCATAAGGAAATGTTAATAATTGTAAATTAACGTTTTACTGTATTGATTTGCAATTGTTTATGTTTTAAATTTAACATAATGATGTAGCTGTGTTGTAGTGGTTTTGATGTACTACAACGTTGTAATTGTTTAATTTGGTCGAACTAACTTAAACGATTACAAACTGTATGAAAAATTTTATTTTTAGCTTTTTAGCGCTCTTGCTTCTTCCGGCTTATATGTCAGGACAAGCAATTAAAGGAAAAGTAGTAGACAGTAGCGGAATGGGAGTTCCTGGAGCAGTCATTAGTGCTTCGCAATCCCATACATCTGCTGATGCTGATTTCGATGGAAATTTTACAATAAACGCCAAAGAGGGTGAGATTTTAAAAATCTCTATGCTGGGCTTTGATGCTGTTTCTATGGCAGCAACATCTGGCATGACTGTTACATTAAAAGAAGCGGGTGATACTGCTTTAAAAGAAGTAGTAGTTATTGGTTACGGTACCAGAAAAAAGATTGATAATACTACTGCAATTTCTTCACTAAAAGGAGAAGATGTAGCAAAAACAAAAGTTCTAAACGCATCTCAGGCTATTCAGGGTAAAGCGGCAGGTGTACAAGTAACTTCTTCTGATGTACCAGGAAGTACACCTTCTGTAGTAATTAGAGGTTTGGGTACAGCTTTAGGAGGAAGATCACCTTTGTATATTGTAGATGGAATGGCAACAGAAAACATCAACAATATCAATACAAATGATATTACTTCATATGACATTTTAAAAGATGCTTCTGCATTAGCTATTTATGGTACAAGAGCTGCAAATGGAGTAATCATTATTACTACTAAAAAAGGTAAAGGAGATAAAGTTTCTGTTGAAATTGAAAGCTTTGGAGGTGTAAGAACTCCGCTTAAAAAAGTAAAAATGGCGGGTAGTAATAAATACGCGCACTATACCAATTCAGCTTTACAGTCTACTACATATTCTCAGGATCAGCCTGTTAATACAGATTGGTTTGATGAGATTACAAGAACAGGAAGTTATACTCAAAATAACATATCTGTTTCAGGATCTACTGAAAACATTAAGTACTTTTTCAGTTTAGGAAATTATGAAGAAAAAGGGATATTAAACGGTTTAGATTATGGTCGTACTACTTTTAGAAATAACAATGAATATAAAATTTCTAAGAAACTGACTTTAACTCAAAACTTTAGTTTAACCTCTACTAAATCTGCTCCACAACCATTATCAGCTTTTACAAATGCTTACAAACAATCTCCTGTTGTTCCTGTATATTTTGCAGATGGCAAATATGGAGTGGCTCGTGTTGGAGATGATGGTTTTGCAAATGAAACCGGAAACTCAATTAATAATGTTGGAAATCCTGTTGCTCAACTTGATTTATTTGACGAACAACAACGAAGCATTACTTTACAAGGAGGTTTAAAATTAGATTATGAAATTTTTAAATCTTTAAAATTTACTTCACAATTTAATGGTGAATATTATACTTGGAAACAATATAATTTTGAAGACACAAAAAATATTTGGTTAGCAGCAAATCCTAACAAAGTATCAAGTGATTATGAAAAAGAATTCCCAACTGCTAATATCAATTTATTAACAAAAGGAAGAGAACAATACTATAACTGGAGTTTGTCTAACTACTTAACATACAATAAAGTATTTAACGAGATCCACGATATCGAAGTAACTGCAGGTATTGAAACCTATGTTAAAGGATCAAGAGAGAAGTTGACCATTAAAAGAAAGAACGCAAATGCTGATTCTAATTATTGGGCTCTAAAAGATGTTGAATATGCCACAAATGTAACAAGTTATAAAGATGAGGTTTTCAACGAAACTAAATTAGCGTCTTATTTAGGTCGCTTCCAATATAAATTATTAGATAGATACTTACTAACAGGAACAGTTAGACGTGATGGATCTTCAAACTTTGCGAAAGACTACCGTTGGGGAACTTTCCCGGCTTTTGGTGCAGGATGGATTATTAGCAAAGAAAGCTTTATGACTGATGTTAAAGGACTTAATTTGTTAAAATTAAGAGGAAGTTGGGGTAAATTAGGAAACCAAAATGTACCGCTTAACAGCCAGGGCTATACTTCAGGTCTGAATGCATATTTAGGAGGTTCTATTTTAAATGAAGGTACTACTATTAACTCTCAAATTGATCCAAGTTTATCTTGGGAAGTTACAGAGGAATCTTCTGTAGGTTTAGATTTTGAACTTTTACGCAGCAGATTAAAAGGAACTTTTGACGTGTATGACAAAAATACAAACAATGTAATTTTGAATACAAAACCATATATGTCATCTGGAATTACTACTGCATCGCCAGCACACGTTGGAGAAGTTTCTAATAAAGGTTATGAAATCTCTTTACGTTGGGATGATAAAATAGGTGAAAATTTCAGCTATTATGTTAGTGGTAACTTCTCTAACAATAAAAATGAGCTTACTGGTTTAAAAAATGTTATTTTATCTCCAGTTATTGGCGGTGGATTAGGAAATGGTCAGGATACAAAATTACTTGATAACACTACAATTGGTCAGCCATTAGGAAGTTTTTATATCTATGAGTACGCTGGTTTTGATCCTGCAAACGGAAAAATGTTATACTACAACGCTGCAGGAGATAAAGTAACTCAGGATGCTTTGAGTGCTACAGCCGATAAAAAATATGTTGGTTCAAGTTTACCAAAATCTAATTACGGGGTTTCTTTAGGATTTGTTTACAAAAACTTTGATTTTTCTGTTGATGGTTATGGTACTGCTGGTGCAAAAGTATACAACGGGAAAAAAGCGCAACGCTTTTATGGAGAAAACATCGAAAACTCAATCGCTACTGATTTCTGGACACCAAATAATGTAACAGCTTCAAATCCTGCACCTTTTAATCAGGTACCGGTAGCTTCTACTTATTACTTAGAGTCAGGTGACTTTTTTAGAATCAACAATATTACTCTAGGATACAAATTACCATTACAAGAGAATAGTTTCGTTAGCGCATGTAGAATTTATGTAAATGCGATTAATCCATTTATTACACAAAAATTCTCAGGATTCTCTCCGGAATTAAACGGAGATGGAAACCCTTATGGAACTCAAGGTGTTGAGCTTGATGCTTATCCAACATTAAGATCATTTGTAATAGGTGCTAATTTAAAATTTTAAAATCATGAAAAAGATATATATAGCAACGTTTGTATTATCAGCATTCTTTTTTACAGGATGTGCAGACGATTATTTAGATGTGAATCAAACCGAATCTATTTCGACAAGCGATGTGGAGTTATTTAACAATGATGCCGGGGCGGCTCAGTTTGTAACGGCAATTTATAACAAGTTTTTAAATTGGGATATGACTTCTTTCGGTTGGATTGGTTTGTCCAGTATCACATCTGATGATGCTGATAAAGGATCTTCTGCCGGTGATACAGGAACAGATAAAGATGTATTGGATGCTTTAACTTACAACGCTTCTAATCCATCTGCGGAAAGTACTTTTATAGCAAATTATGACGGAATAAACAGATGTAATCAAGCTTTGAATATCCTTCCTAAATTAAATAAAGTTGATGCTGGTTTAAGAAACAGATTAGCTGGTGAAGCTAAGTTTTTAAGAGCTTTTATGTATTTTACTTTGGTAAAATGTTATGGTGGAGTACCAATTGTGGACCATTTACCGGTTCCGGGTTCAGACTCAGACAGAATTATGCAGTTAACACGTAAAACATCTGAAGAGGTGTATGCTTTTATTGAAGCTGACCTAAATGATGCGATTGCAGCTTTACCTGAAAAAGGAGTGTATACAGCTAATGAAAAATCAAGAGCATCAAAAGGAGCAGCATATGCACTTTTAGCAAAAGTAAGTTTGTATCAAAAGAAATGGCAGCAAGTAATTGATAATGCTAACAAAGTTACAGGTTACTCAATTGTTAGTGATTACGCATCAATGTACAGAGCAAGTGGAAAATTTGATTCAGAATCTATTTTTGAAATTTTTGCACAAGGAGCTGTACCGGCTAAAGGAATTGAAGGTTATTCTAATACACAAGGTGCTCGTGGTACCGGTGGATGGGGTTGGGGCTTCAATACACCATCTCAAAGTTTAGTAAATGCTTATGAAGTTGGAGATGTTAGAAAAGCTGCAACTATTATTTTTAGAGGATCAACTTTATATGATGGTAGAGAGATACCAGAAACAGTTGAAAACGAAAGATACAATTACAAAGCTTATTCATCATTATACACTAGCGCTTGGGAAACAGATGTTGATATTAAATACCTGAGATATGCTGAAGTTTTATTGATGAAAGCTGAAGCCTTGAATGAATTAGGCCAAACTTCTGATGCAATTCCGTTGTTGAATCAAATTAGAAACAGAGCAGGTTTAGCCAATACAACTTATTCAACTCAATCAGATATTAGAACTGCAATCTGGAGAGAAAGAAGAGTAGAAATGGCTTTTGAACACGATAGATTTTTTGATTTAGTTCGTACAGGTCAAGCCAAAGCCGCCTTTGCTGTAGATGGAAAAACTTTCACAGAGGGTAAAAATGAATTATTTCCTATTCCGGCATCATTCATTAAACAAGCAAATGGTTTATCAGCTCAAAATCCTGGTTATTAATTCTTAAAGACATTAAAAATGAAAAAAAATAAATCTATTTTCATGCTTTCTTTTGCTTTAGCTTCTTCATTATTTGTTAGCTGCGAGGATAGTATTGATAAAGTAAACAGTCCAATTCCTTATGAGTCAATTGGAGGATATGAGAATTCAGATGATATTGCCGCTGCTCATTTAGTTTCTAAATTTAGTTTTGATGGTAATATTACTGATTCAAAAAATAACATAACAGACGGATCAGGAACGAATGTGTCTTACGACACTGGAATAAAAGGAGACGCTTATAAAGGCTCTACAAGTTCTTTTATTGCTTATAATACTGTTGGCAATCCAATAGTAAATTTAAAAAGCATTACAGTTTCAATGTGGATTAAAACTGATCCGCATACTGGTGGAGCGCAATCTCTATTTATGCTTCCTAAAAAAACTGATTTTTGGGGTAATATTTTTACACTTATTGAAGGAACAGGACCAGCAACTACAATGTTGATGAAAAATCACATTCAAAAAGATGTCACACCAAGTATACCTTGGGCCGGACAATTTATTGAACATGCAGGAGCAAATGTCTTACCCAATATGTTTGGAGCATGGAAACATTTAGTTTGGACTTATAATGGAACAAGTTCGACATATAGTATTTATGTTGATGGACAAAAATTAAATATACCGGCGTCTATTTCAAAGAGATATGCAAGTGATCCTTTAACGGGAGGCGCTCCTTATGGTGAATTGGCTAATTCTGAAGTATCTAAATTTATTATTGGAGGTTATCAGCAACATTTGGGTGCTCCTTGGGGAAATGCAGATGGTTGGATGCTTCATTATACTGGTTTAATGGATGAATTCAGAATCTATGACACACCACTTACAGATAATGAAGTTGTGGCTCTTTATAAATTAGAAAAAGACAAAAGATAAATTTTATTCAAAATGCACCTGGAGTAAAATCCAGGTGTGTTTTTAATTAGTAATATATTATTTTATAGACAATGAAAATTTCAATATACTTAGTCGTTTTTTTAAGTTTTTTCACCTCATGTTCATCATCAACACCAGATGGAAGTAAAGGAGGAACACCATTGCCAACAAACCCGACAACACCAACTAAACCTTTGACAGATGCTGAAGCTATGGATCAGGTTCAAAAAGATGCAATAAAATATTTTTGGGAGTATGCAGATCCTACTTCAAAATTAGCAAGGGAGAGATATCTAACTGAAGATCCTAATTTTGAGTCAAACATTATAACTACTGGTGGTTCCGGTTTTGGGTTAATGACAATTGTTGTAGGAGTAGAAAGAGGTTTTTTGCCAAGAGCCGAAGCTGTTTCTAGACTTACAACAGCATTAACTTTCCTTGAAAAGGCAGAACGTTTTCATGGAGCATGGCCACATTGGATGGACAATAAATCAGGTAAGGTTATACCGTTTGGAACAAAAGATAATGGTGGAGATTTGGTTGAAACATCTTTCGTTTGTCAGGCCTTAATTACTATTAGAGAGTACTTTAAAAATGGAAGTACAGCAGAGAAAGAGTTAGCAGCTAAAGCAGATGAACTTTGGAAAGGTGTAGAATGGGACTGGTATACACGCGGAGAAAACGCTTTATATTGGCATTGGTCACCTAACTATGGTTGGGAAATGAATTTTAAATTAGAAGGGTACAACGAATGTTTAATTACTTATGTAATGGCAGCTTCGTCACCAACACATCCAATTTCTGCTGAAGCATATCACCAGGCTTGGGCAAGAAATGGTGCTATTGTAAATGGAGGTTCTCAATATGGAATTCCGGTTGTTTTAAATTATAACGGAGCTACAGGAAATGTGGGGCCAATGTTCTGGTCACATTATTCGTATTTAGGTTTAGATCCAAATAACTTGAAAGACAAATATGCAGATTACTGGCAATTGACGCAAAATCATGCTAAAATCATGGTTCAGTATAGCGTTGCTAACCCAAAAGGTTTTAAAGATTATTCAGATAAATGTTGGGGGCTTACAGCAAGTTATACTCGTAATCCTGATGGAACAACTGGATATACAGCACATCAGCCTAATAACGATAATGGTGTTATCTCTCCAACAGCTGCGTTATCATCATTTCCATACACGCCAACAGAATCCATGAAGTTTTTACATTATTTATATGATAATAATAAATCAAAATACGTAGGAATTGCAGGTCCTTATGATGCGTTTTCACCGCAATACAATTGGGTGACTGCCCGTTATTTGGCAATTGATCAGGGAACAATTGCTCCTATGATTGAAAACTACAGAAGTGGTTTGCTATGGAAATTATTTATGAATGCGTCAGATACAAAACAAGGATTAATCAAACTTGGATTTAATTCAACTAAATACGGATTCTAAATGTCTATTCAATAAATGAAATATAAACTAGTATTAATAGCTTTCTTATTTTCTGTCCTAAGTTTTGCACAAAGCGAAACAATCGGAACAATAAAAACGGAGATGATGGTAAAACATGAATTAGGCTATGTATTACACAAACCTGCTAATACAAAAGAAAATAAGCCATTAATAGTTTTTATTTCAGGAGATGGAGAGAAGGGAACGGATATAGAAAAAGTAAAAATTCATGGACCTTTAAAGTATTTAAAAACCCATGCATTAGATACTTATGTTCTGGCTCCACAATGCAAAGAAGATGAAAAATGGGATATTGAATCTATTAATGAGTTGATTTTAAAAATTCAAAAAGAGAACAAAATAGATCCCAACAGAATATATGTTACAGGTTTAAGTTCCGGAGGTTGGGCAGCATGGAATTTGGCGCTTTCATATCCGGATAAGTTTGCGGCAATAGTACCAATTTCTGGCTTTGTTGATTTGATTGAGTTAGAAAGTGCTTGTAAAATAGTTGCTATTCCAACCAGAATTTTTCACGGGTTATTAGACGATGTAGTAAAGGTAGATTATGCAATATCGATTTACAAAGAATTAAAAAAATGCAATGCCAAAGATGTTCAATTGACCATTTTTGATGACGCAGGTCACGATAGTTGGTCAAGAGTTTATGACAATCCTGAAATTTATGACTGGATGTTTAAACAAATAAAAACGAATACGAACAAATAAATAGAATAGAATGAAATCGCTTTGATTCCAAATTACAAGCAGAATGAAGAAAAGCGATTCCATATTCCATTAAAAAACAAATATTAGATAGACATGAAAAACAAATTAGTCTTACTTTTTTTAGGATGTACTGTTTTGAGTTACGCTCAAAAAAAGACCACTAAAAATGCAGTAACAATTAAACCAAAATCAGAGTTTGTAGCTGAGTTACTGTCAAAAATGACATTAGACGAGAAATTAGGGCAGCTTAATTTACCAACTTCTGGAGATATTACTACAGGACAAGCAAATAGTTCTGATGTGGCTAAAAAAATTGCTGAAGGTAAAGTAGGAGGTTTATTCAATATTAAATCTGTTCAAAAAATTAAAGAAGTACAAAAGATTGCTGTTGAAAAAAGCCGATTGAAAATTCCATTGATTTTTGGTATGGATGTAATTCACGGTTACGAAACAACATTCCCAATTCCGTTAGGATTATCTTGTACATGGGATATGAATCTAATCGAAAGAAGTGCGCAAATTGCGGCTCAGGAAGCAAGTGCAGACGGGATCAACTGGACATTCTCTCCAATGGTTGATATTTCTCGTGACCCACGTTGGGGAAGAGTTTCTGAAGGTTCAGGAGAAGATCCGTATTTAGGAAGCCAAATTGCAAAAGCAATGGTAAACGGATACCAACAACACGATCTTTCTAAGAATAATTCTATTATGGCATGTGTAAAACATTTTGCTTTATACGGAGCGCCGGAAGCAGGACGTGATTACAACACTGTTGACATGAGTCACATCAGAATGTTCAATGATTATTTCCCTCCTTACAAAGCAGCTGTTGATGCCGGAGTCGGTTCAGTTATGGCTTCTTTCAACGAAATTGATGGAATTCCTGCAACAGGAAACAAATGGTTAATGACAGATGTTTTAAGAAAACAATGGGGTTTTAAAGGTTTCGTAGTGACAGATTTTACAGGAATTCCTGAAATGATCGAACACGGAATGGGTAATCTTCAGGATGTTTCTGCTTTAGCATTAAACGCTGGAGTAGAAATGGATATGGTTGGAGAAGGTTTCTTAGGAACTTTGAAAAAATCGTTAGACGAAAAAAGAGTTTCTATCGAGACAATCGACAATGCAGTAAAACTTATTTTAGAAGCAAAATACGATTTAGGATTATTTCAGGATCCGTATAAATACTGCGATGAAAAAAGAGCGAAAACGGAGATTTTTACTTCAAACAGCAGAAAAGAAGCAAGATCAATTTCTGCACAATCATTGGTTTTGTTAAAAAATCAAAACCAAGTATTGCCACTTAAAAAATCCGGAACAATTGCTTTAATCGGGCCACTGGCTGATGCTAAAGAAAACATGCCGGGAACCTGGAGTGTTGCTACAAAAATGGAAAATGCTATTTCATTATTGGCAGGAATCAAAGAAGTAGCAGGACCTTCTGCAAAAGTATTATATGCAAAAGGAAGTAACTTAGATTATGATGAAACTTTTGAAACTAACGCAACAATGTTTGGAAAAACATTACACCGTGACGGTCGTTCAAAAGAAGAATTATTAGCTGAAGCTTTAAAAGTTGCAAATCAATCAGATGTAATTGTTGCAGCACTTGGAGAATCTGCAGAAATGAGTGGAGAATCCAGCAGCCGTACGAATTTAGAAATTCCACAAGCTCAAAAAGATTTATTAAATGCTTTATTAAAAACAGGAAAACCAGTTGTATTAGTTTTATTTGATGGTCGTCCGTTAGTGATAAAAGAAGAAAATGAAACGGTTCCTGCTATTTTAAATGTTTGGTTTGCAGGTAGTGAAGCAGGTTACGCTATTGCGGATGTTTTATTTGGAGATGTAAATCCTTCAGGGAAATTAACAGCAACTTTTCCAAGAAGCGTTGGACAATTACCAATTTATTACGCACACAAAAATACAGGAAGACCACTTTCAAATACAGAAGGTAAATTCGAAAAATTCAGATCTAACTATATCGATGAAAGAAACGAGCCATTATTCCCATTTGGTTTCGGATTAAGTTATACATCTTTTGAATATTCAAACCTGAAAATTTCTTCTGATAAAATGAATTTCAGCGGAAAATTAAAAGTTACTGTTGATGTTGCAAACACCGGAAATTATGACGGAAAAGAAACCGTTCAATTATATATTAGAGACTTAGTAGGTTCAGTAACAAGACCAGTTAGAGAATTGAAAAATTTCCAAAAAATAACACTTAAAAAAGGTGAAAAACAAACTGTGTCATTTGATATCACAGTTGAAGATTTAAAATTTTATAATTCTGATTTACAGTTCGTAGCAGAACCTGGACAGTTTGATATTTTCGTTGGAGGAAATTCAAATGCCGACAAGAAAGTTAGTTTCGAATTAATTAAATAGTTGGTTTATTTATTTTAATTAGCCCTTCGTATTGGTTGACGAAGGGCTTTTTTTTCGCTTTTTGGTTAGTGGTTTGTAGGTAAAATCGTTAACTCTTAGCTTTTTAGAAAAGTATAAATTTAATTTCTATACAATGAATACAATTAAAATTTCCAGCGCATTTGTTTTAACGTTGATAATGGTAGTTTTCTCTTCTTGTAGTGCGAAAAAAAATGGTATTGTAGCACATCGCGGAGCGTGGAAAAAGAATAATCTGCCTGAAAATTCAATAGCCTCTCTTAGACATGCAATTGATATGAAACTCGTTGGTTCAGAATTTGACGTTTGGAGAACAGCCGATGATTCTCTTGTAATCAATCACGATGCGCATTATAACAAATTGCTTATTGAAGAAACAAATTATGAAGATCTAATAAAGTTTAAACTTTCAAACGGAGAGAAACTGCCAACTCTACACGAATATATTACAGAAGGAAAAAGAAATAACAAACACACACTTTTGGTTTGTGAAATAAAACCTTCGGAAATAAGTAAAGAAAGAGGAAAAGAGACTGCAATAAAAACTGTTGAAACAATCAAAAAAGGTAATGCCGATAAAATAACCTGCTACATAAGTTTTGATTACGAAATTCTAAAACAAATTCAGCAAATAGACCCAAAAGCTTCATTGCAATATCTGGAAGGAAATAAATCACCTGCCGAAGTAAAAAAAGATAATATTTCTGGTATTGATTACCATTATTCAGTCTTTCAAAAACATCCTGAATGGATAAAAGAAGCAAAAGACAATAAGATTATTTTAAATGTCTGGACCGTTAATGATGCTGATGTTATGGATTGGATAATTGGAAATAATTTTGATTACATCACAACCAATGAACCTGAATTATTGAATGAAAGATTAAAAAAGAAAAATTAGCTCTTTCGTATTGAGCTTATTTTGCTTAAAAAAATAAAATTATGAAAAAACTATATTTATTACCTGCTTTACTAATGTTTATTGGTTTTAATACCAATGCAATAGCACAGAATACTATTCCGGGAAAAACGGAATGGTTTGACCCAAACAAACCCGCAACAACGTATTGTAATCCAATTAATATTGGATACAATTATACAACTGAAAATCACAACGGAATTCCCGAATCCCGTCGTTCAAGTGCAGATCCTGTTATAATTACATATAAAGGCGAGTATTATTTATTTGCAACAAATCAGGCGGGATATTTTTGGAGTAAAGACATGTCTGACTGGAAATTTGTTTACGGAAGTTTTCAAAGAAAACCTGCTGATGATGACCAATGTGCGCCGGCTGCGTGGGTTGTAAATGATACTTTATTTTATGTTGGGTCAACCTGGAAAAGGGATCACCCAATCTGGAAAACAGCAGATCCAAAATCAGGACAATGGCTGAGACATGTGGATAAAGCAATGCTGCCAACTTGGGATCCGGCTATTTTTCAGGATGATGATAAAAAAGTATATATGTATTACGGATCAAGTGGAAAATTACCGCTTGTGGGTACTGAGGTTGATTATAAGACATGGCTTCCAAAAGGAAATCAGGCAGATTATGCACAATTGTATAAAGCGACAGAAGTTGAAGATATTCAGCGTCCTTACGGTCAAATAAAAGAAGTAGCGATTTTAGATCCTGCAAACCACGGTTGGGAACGTTTTGGACCAAATAACGATATGGAACCAGCGCCTTGGGGTAATTTTATTGAAGGAGCGTGGATGACCAAACACAACGGAAAATATTATATGCAATACGGAGCGCCTGCTACTGAATTTAAAGGTTATGCAAATGGTGTTCATGTTGGCGATAATCCGTTAGGGCCATTTGTATATCAAAAACACAATCCAATGTCTTATAAACCAGGCGGATTTGTGATTGGAGCCGGACACGGAAATACCTTTGCAGATAATTATGGGAATTATTGGAATACAGGAACCTGCAAAATTTCTATAAAAGACCGTTTTGAGCGTCGTATAGATATGTTTCCTGCCGGATTTGACAAAGACGATGTGATGTATTCGATAACTTCTTACGGAGATTTTCCGATAGTATTACCAACCGGAGAACGCAATCAGGAAAAAGGAGCTTCATCAGGATGGATGTTACTTTCATACAAAAAGCCGGTAATAGTTTCTTCTTCGGAAGAATGTATGGAAGTTGAAACACACAGAATGGACAACGGTGGTAAAAAAGTATATGAGAAATTTTGCTACGGAGCCAATAATTTAACTGATGAAAATATTCAGACTTATTGGTCAGCAAAAACAGATAAACCAGGCGAATGGCTTCAACTTGATTTAGGCAGACAAATGCAAGTAAACGCTTTGCAAATTAATTATGCAGATCATAAAGCAACACAATACAACAAGGCAATGGACATTTATTATCAATACAAAATCTTCATGTCTGATGATGCCGTAAATTGGACATTAGTAGTTGATAAATCTCAAAATGCAAAAGATGTTCCTCATGATTACGTCGAATTGACAAAACCAATTAAAGCACGTTATATTAAGATGGTGAATATTCACAATGCTTCGGGATTATTTGCAGTTTCTGATTTTAGAGTTTTTGGAAATGGATTATCAGAAAAACCAAAACCAGTTTCAGATTTTAAAGTAGACAGAAATGTAAAAGATTCTCGAAATGCAATGATTTCATGGAAAAAACAAGCAGATGCTATTGGTTATAATATTTACTACGGAATAAGTCCTGATAAATTGTATAACAGCATTATGGTCTATGATGAAAGTTCGTATGATTTTAGAGGTTTAGATAAAGGCACAAAATATTATTTTACAATAGAAGCATTTAATGAAAGCGGAATAGGAGCAAAAAATAAACTAAAAGAGGTAAAATAATTCTGGTTTTATTTTAAGAAAAGGTTGTGAAAAATCTGTCGCAGTTCTAAAGAATTTTGTTTCTTTGTTATACAACCCAAAACGCTATATAAACCCATGAAAAAAACAATTCTTTTAACTGTTTTAGCCTTAAACGGCCTGACATCTTTTGCACAGTCAAACGATGAAAAAAACATTAAATTATTTTACAAAAAAGCCCTAACCGAAGCAAAATGTTACACTTGGTTAGAATATTTATCAAACGATATTGGTAGCCGCTTGTCAGGTTCTGCAAGTGCCGAAGAAGCAGTTCAATACACCAAAAGACAACTGGAAACGCTTGGACTTGACAAAGTATATTTACAAGACGTTATGGTTCCGCATTGGGTTCGTGGCGAAAAAGAAACAGCTTATATTGTAGATAATAAAACAAAAACTGTAGTGCCAATTTGCGCTTTAGGATCATCAATAGCAACACCTAAAACAGGAATTACTGCTGAGGTAATAGAAGTACAAAGCATAAAAGAACTGAAAGAATTAGGAGATAAAGTAAAAGGTAAGATTGTATTTTACAACAGGCCAATGGATCCTGAAAATATACCAACTTTTATGTCTTATTCAGAAGCTGGAGATCAAAGACGAAGCGGAGCTCAGGAAGCTGCAAAACTAGGGGCAGTTGGTGCAATTGTTCGTTCTTTAAGTTTGCGATTAGATGATTTCCCTCATACAGGAAATCAGAGTTATGGAGATTTGCCAAAAGAGCAATATATTCCGGCAGCGGCAATAAGTACAAACGGAGCAGAATTGTTGAGTAAATCTTTAAAAAACAATCCAGGGCTGAAATTTTATTTCAAACAATCTTGCCAGACGTTACCAGACGTATTGTCACACAACGTAATTGGAGAATTAACAGGAACAGTAACTCCGGAAAATATTATGGTTGTTGGAGGTCATTTAGATTCTTGGGATCTTGCTGATGGTTCTCATGACGATGGAGCAGGAGTAGTACAAAGTATGGAAGTAGTTCGTATCCTTAAAAACTTAAATTATAAGCCTAAAAATACAATTCGTGTTGTATTATTTATGAATGAAGAAAACGGCGGAAAAGGCGGAGCTAAATACGAAGAAGTTTCAAAAGAAAAGAAAGAGAATCATATTTTTGCTTTAGAAAGTGATTCAGGAGGATTTACGCCAAGAGGATTTTCATTTGAATCTGATGATGCTAACCTGAAAAAAATACAAGGATACAAAGACTTTTTTGAGCCTTATTTTATAAATAGTTTTGTAAAAGGGCACGCAGGGTCAGATATCGAACATTTAACGTCTAAAACAATCGTTAAAGCAGGTTTAATGCCAGATTCACAACGTTATTTTGATTATCATCACGCTGCAAATGACAAGTTTGATGCTATAAACAAAAGAGAATTAGAACTTGGAGCAGCAACAATGACGACATTAATGTATTTAATAGATCAAAACGGAATTGTTCTTCCAACTGCAACGAATTAATAAAAATAGTTTATAAAAAAATTAAAGCCCTTCGAGAGATCGAAGGGCTTTTTTTATGCTACATTTTCATTACTATAGTATAGTATAAATACACAATAGGAATATTGACCACCAAAATTAGTATTTTGATGAGGAAATATTTTCTTTGATTTGGGTGTTTTATAAAATTATCTGCCAAATGAATAAACATGATTAGATTGACAAGTATTGCCGAAAATGCAAAGGGCCATGCAATAACCAAAATATTTGGACTTTCGTTTGAAACGATATAAAGTATAAATAAAATTGTGCTGATAACAAGAGTTCCAACTGCTAATGTGGTGACGTTTTTTTCTTCAAAAGGTTCTTCGATAATAGTTTTCATAAGCTTAAATTTTAAAAGTTTCCTGAATAGAGTGAATTGGAGTAAATAGCATTTTTGAAAAATCCAGATAATAAAATGGAAGTGCTTGCTTTCCTCTTTTGTATTGTTGCAAAAAATAAGTGAATTGATTAAGATAAAAGGGAGCACTCGAAAGTATGACTACAAATTGATACAGGCTTTTTTTGCCATTTCCCAAAAGATAATATTGCATTCCTATTTCCTCCACAACAGATACTCCTGTGTTGGTCAGAACATGAATAATATCATGATCTTCGAGTTTTGGCTGAATATCAAAATGATTTTTATCCAGAAAAGTGCCTAAACCAAATCCTAAACTTTCTTTAGGATAGTGGCACAATTCGGATTGATCAATTTCCCATGGAGTATTTTTCTTAAAATATTTTTGATACGGTTTTCTAGTCCATTCATACATCTTTTCTACAAGGATATCTTTCATATAATTAAAATTAAAAGTTCTTTGAAATTCAAAGTAAAATAATAAATAAAAAAGCCAATTATTCTGAATTAGCTTTTTTTGATAATTCTTAGTAACTTAATAGTTGTCTATAATAGTTTTTAATAAGTCCGAATCAGCAAGATCAACAGGAGCGACTACTTTTTCCTCTAATGGAATATCATTACCGTACCTTTCCTTTAATATTTTTTGAACTCGCGCATCAGTTAAATTAAAGTCTTTCAATTGTCTTAATTTCGAAAGTTCAATACCAGCAGCATTTTTATATATTTTCCAGACCAATTCAGAGCAATATATTTTTGTATCGGTCCATTCAAAATAAGCGTCATACTGTTTTCCATCAAACTGCTGGCTGTAATTTTGCATCTTTTGTAAAACAATCGGAGTCAAAACCTGATCAGCATTTTTTAATCTCTTAACAACATATTTATTGTCTTTTCCGTGCTGAATCCATTCATCAAACGGAGTCAATTTTACCGGCTGAACTGCTTCAAAAACAAACCATTTTCCGTTTATATCATAGATAATTCCACAATGAGAAAATTTCGAATTAGTCGCAATCCTTACCGCTTCACATTGAGGAGATTGTGAAGTTTGAAAAATAATATCACCATCTTTAAGTTTAGTTTGTACGATATTTTCTGTTTTTTCTGTCTTTGTTTTCGAAAACGGATTGTTCGGAAAAACAGACATTGCAACAAATAAAGCAAGGCCAAAACTTAACAGAAATGTAATCCCCAGAAACAGATATTTTTGTTTTTTCATCTTTTTATTTTTGAATTCTAAAAGTACTTTATTAAGCTTTATATCAATTATCTTTTTTAAATAATTTAACACAAGTTAAAAGAACTTTGAAATACAAAGTAAAACATAAAAAAAATAGCTACCAAATAAATGATAGCTATTTTTTAAACTATTTTTTAAGAAATATTAGATTCTGAAAATTCCCCCCACAGCAATAATTCTTTGTAAAAATAAGAAATGCTGTGTAGCTTTATCATCGTTGCTAACAGTAGTTCTGATATCTTTCATATCGATATAACCTCCTTTTAACTCACCTTGAAGGTAAAAATATTTAAAGAAAGTAAAGTTGATCCCAGCTTTTGCAGAAACGCCAAAACCAGAAATATGGAAATCATCATGACGTGCCATTCCTAACAAAGTAGTATTTGTTTTTGGGTATAAAACTCCGGCACCTAAACCTTCTGTTAAGTTAATCTGAACTTTATCTGTATTTGGTAAACCAAACAATTTCGAAATATCGTCATGTCTTGAAACCTCAGTATTAATATAGTTCAAACCATCTGTGTGTTCGTACATTAAAAAAGCAGGAGGAATACTTGGCTGAACAGCACCTTTCTCATAACCACCTTCTATAGCACCATGTTGAGACATATCTACCGGTGTATTATTATAAACGCCGTTGTAAAAAGATCCACTTTGATCAGCAGGTAAATTAATATAACCAGTAACATTAGCTGTTTGATCCTGAGTCATCACATACTTCATGTGATCCCAACCAATAGCAACGCTGTAGTGGTCGTTAAAGAAATATCCCATTCTAAAATTAGTCTGTGGAATCGTCATGTTTGCCGGATTTACATAATCAATATGATATCCTTTTGGTTTATCATGAGCTTTCATGTCCGCAACTGTAAAGTTGTAATCCTTACCTCTGAAATTTACATCAGATTTAGTGTAACTGTCTCTATTACCACCCCATGAAATGAAGAATTTTCCTTTATTATGTGCTGTGTATCTTTCTACAGCGATTTGTTCCTGTGCAAAAGTGTTTAATGAAAAACACAATAAGGCGAAAAATAAAAATTTAGTTTTCAATGAACGTAATGTATTAAATTTAAAATGAGTTAACTGTTTTTCTAATAGCAACCAACTTCGTCATTAGATCTTCAAAATAGTCCAAATGAAGCATGTTAGCGCCATCGCTTTTTGCATTAGCAGGATCAAAATGAGTTTCGATAAAAATACCATCAACACCTACAGCAATTCCCGCTTTGGCAACAGTTTCAATCATATCAGGTCTTCCGCCTGTAACACCTGTAGTTTGGTTAGGTTGTTGCAACGAGTGCGTTACATCAAGAACCGTAGAAGCATATTGTTGCAAAGTAGGAATTCCTCTATAATCAACAATCATGTCCTGGTAACCAAACATAGTACCACGATCAGTAATCATTACATTCTCGTTATGGCAATCCAGTACTTTTTGAACAGCATGTTTCATGCTTTCCGGACTCATAAATTGTCCTTTTTTCAAATTCACCACTTTTCCGGTATTTGCAGCTGCCACAACAAGGTCAGTCTGACGAACAAGAAATGCAGGAATCTGCAATACATCAACGTATTGTGCAGCCATATCAGCATCTTCATTAGTATGAATATCTGTTACAGTTGGAATGTGAAAAGTTTCAGAAACTTTTCTTAAAATTTTTAATGCTTTTTCGTCACCAATTCCGGAAAAACTATCAATTCTCGAGCGATTGGCTTTTTTAAACGATCCTTTAAATACATAAGGAATCTGAAGTTTGTCGGTAATACCAACTAATTTTTCAGCAATTCTGAGAGCCATTTCTTCTCCTTCAATAGCGCAAGGTCCCGCCAATAAAAAGAAATTCCCACTATCAGTATGCTTAATTTGAGGAATATGTTGTATGTTCATAATATGATTTTTTGACAGTGCAAAGGTAGTTATGATTTATGAATAGCAGATTAAGATTTAAGTTTTTTTTAAGAAGCTAATCCTGCTATCCGCTGTAATCTTTTTCTCTAAACCCTTTTTTTCTTGGCACTTGCAGGAGCTTCCTCCGGTCGCTCTGCAAAAACCAGAAAAAACAGGCTTTCTCAAAAAAGGATTTTCGCTTCTATCAGGGCTAGAAGTGTTGTGGAATTATAGTTCTTTTAAGAAAATTAGTGGGTAATATTTCCCATTAGAATTTGAAAACGAGGTCTACAAAACCTCGTTGTTTGATTTACATTACTACTTTTCGTAAGACCTTTTGATGAAGTATTGTATGATTACAACAACTACGAGAATAAAAGTTAGAAGAAGAGATAACACAATTAGACCAAGGAATCCCATACCACATCTAAAGGAATTAGGATTTTGTTCTAGATATTGATTAAAATTATAGGAAGCAACATAAAAAGCCATTATAGACAATACTATTTGCGAGATAAAACTAATTAAACAGACAGTTCTAAATTTTAAAGAAATGGACTCGGCAATTGCTTTTCGACCAAATATAAGCTGAAAAATTAAGGGTAAAATAATTAAAATTAATGGAGATGTTCCGTACATAAATCTAGTTTATACTAATTACTTCGATTAAACTTTTCTTTTTTTTAAATCTTCCGATCGCGCTCGCGAAAGAATATTAATACAGTATTTAAATTTAGTCCTTTATTAATAAAGTTTCAGGATTAAAGTTTTTAATTTCTCCATCTAGTTGATTAGATATATTAAAGCTTTCAGCTTGATTAAGAAGTAAACTTATTGATGAATAGTACCCAAACAAAATTCCATCATTAAATAAATCACCTTTTTTGGTTTCTTGTGCTAATCTTATTAATTCTTTTATAGAATCATTTAGATAAAAAATATATGTGCTATCCATATTTAAACTATGTGAAATTTACATACAAAATAATTTTTATTACTCATGGTTCCCTGTCATCGCTAGCGCGAGCGTCTCGCTCGTGCCCGTAATCAAATTAATAAAACTATTCCTTCTTCAAACCCAATCCCATTGGAACCATTAGAATGCCTTTTTCATAAATATTCAAATAAAGAGTAATAGGTTTCTTTTGACCTTCCCATCTTAATTCGTAAACATTTAAAAAACCAGCGCCCATATTACTTCTTTTGGTCGGAAAAGGACAACAGGTTTCTAGTCGTTTATACGTTATTTTTTCGCCGTTTGGTCCGGCAAGAGCATTTAAAAAACGGGTTTCGTTCAAAGCTTCATCGGTTGTATTTCTATAGAAAATATTGATAGGATAATCAGGATCGTAACCGTATTTTTTGTCTTTACTAAAAAGAGTAATGGCAAATGTATTGTCTCTTTTCAAAACTAAATCAGGAGCATTATCATCTACATTTTTTAAAGTAGATTTTGTACTTATGCATGAAGTTGCTGTAATAAGGAAAAGGATAAAAAGGGCTATTTTTTTCATGGCTTATGGTATTATATAGTACAAATATAAATCTAAAATGTTTTTTGCCACAGATTAAAGAATTAACAAGATTAAAAAATCTGCTAAATCTGTTAAATCTGCGTGCAAAAAAACAGCACAAATCTATTTAATCAGGAACATCCGTGGGCTATTCTACTTTCTTCGGATTCAGTTTTAGTATACCAACCACAATCAGATATTGTGCCACAAGATACGTCAGCATAATAAAAAAGGAACTTTTTTCGATTGGTTTATAAAATTTATTTACAGCCAAAATACTATCTGAAAGAACAAATACAATCGCGCCAAGAAAAACATACGAGTTACCTGGTTTTTTCCAAATAAGAAAACCATTAAAAGCAAACAAAAGCATGATTGAAATTACAGAAGCATAAACAATTACCGGAATTCTTAAATCGCCTAAAGAAGGCAATAAAACCGAAAGCATTCCGATTAAATAACAAGCAATTAAAACACTTCCAATTCCAAAAAGAAGAGTATTTCTTTTGATTTCGCCCTTAATTTGTTTGTTAAAAAGTATACAGTACGTTATATGAGAGATTAGGAAAGCGACTAATCCAAGAATAAAATAGATCTCGGCAATATCAGTAAAGAGTAAAATTACATCACCGATCCAAGAGAATAATAAGGCGATTAAAAGCGTATTTTTTGAGGGAAACTTTCGATAAAAATAGACCTCAAAACTTAGTACAGGAATCAAAAGGGGTTTTAGAAACAAGTTTAAGCTTTCATATCCTAAAAATAAAATAAACAGATAGAATGCACTAAATGCGATAAAGATTTTAAAAAATGTTGAGTTTCTCATAATTGGTTAGTGAGTTTATGGGTTGGTTTTGGGGTGTTTTAAAGTCGATTTTCACAAAGTAAATTGTAGTAAGAAATGAAAAACTTAAATAAATCAAAATGATATAATTTCCAATTGATAAGACGTTATTTAAGCCAAACCAATCTCCGTAATAAGATATAATTGCAATTGCAACGGTCAAACGTAAACCTTCCCAAAAGATGGCATATTTGCTTTTATCCATCAATTCAGTATAACTGTAAATCGTTAATAGAATAAAAAAGCCATAGAGAAAGATATTTGGTAAGCCAATTTTGGCGATATTATCAAAGAGATAACTCACGAACAAAAGTGTTATTAAAACCTGTGAAACAGACCAATAAATCAGTTTTTTAGAATTTTGGGTACCGTATTTATCAAATTCAAAAACATTCTCGATTTTGTTTACAGGATATTTTTCTTCAAAATTTTCCGGACGCCAGCCAGTTGGTTTAAACCAAATGGTAAGTTTGTCTTCCCAGTTTTCAGCTCTCCAGGCGTCTTTGATTAACAGGCTTAAATGCTGAAAATTAATCCGAATGGGGTTCCAGGTTTGTGCAGGTCTGGTGATTCCGAAAACAGGCGGAACCTCTTCTAATTCGGCTTGAAAAGTGCCAAAAAGTTTATCCCAAAAAATAAATATCTGCGAATGATTTTTGTCCAGATATTCTGGATTTATCGCATGATGTACACGATGATGAGAAGGAGTAACCAAAATATACTCCAAAAACCCCATTTTTTTAATGTGTTTCGTGTGATACCAAAATTGTAAAAATAAATGTAATGGTAGAGTAATTGCAATCACAGAGGCAGGAACGCCAAGAATCGCTGCGGGAATTAATAAAAAAGTAAATAAATTGACTAAACTGGCAATAGGCTGTCGCAAAGCACAGGCGAGATTAAATTCTTCGCTGCTATGGTGAATGGCATGTTTGTTCCAGAGAAAATTAATTTGATGCGCCAGTCGGTGGCTCCAATATCCATAAAAATCAATAACAAAAAAGGCGATGCAGTAAGATAGAACATTGGCTTCGAGATGGTAGATTGCCAATTTAGAAACCAACCATTCATAAGAGATAAAGGTCAGACTTAATCCCAAAACATCCTTTACAGAATTGGTGATTCCTGAACTAATGCTCGACACGCTGTCTATCAAAGGTGCAGTGTCATCTTTTTTATAAATGCCATATATCTTTTCGATAACAATTAATGCTAAAAAAACAGGCATGGCGATAATTAGTATCTTTCCGTATTCTTCCATAAAAAAAACATTCTATTTTATCCAAATATAGAATAAAATAGAATGTTTTTTAAATTATTTGCAATTAAACAATTTCAGCGCTTAGTCCAGCTTCCAAAAGTTGAGTGCATTGCGGTTTTAACTTGTCAATTGGTCCCGTTTTTACGGTGCATTTTCCGTTGTAGTGTACAATTAAGGAACACTGTTCTGCTTGTTCTGCCGTATGGCTGCAAACACGCATTAATGTGTCAATTACGTGATCAAAAGTGTTTACATCGTCATTATAAACAATGATTTCGTTATTGAAAGCTACAGCTTCCCTTTCGCGGACTTTCTCTCTTACTTTTTCTTTAGTACTCATTTTTTTAGTTTTTTGTACTGATGTAATTACTAATTTTTTTGTCACTCCCGATAGCTATCAGGATGCACAGATTAAATGGATTAAAAAATAATAAAAATCAATGCTAAACTATTTTAAATGTTTTAATCTGTGGGGTGTTTAATAAACAGATAATCAACTATCTAATTTACGTATTTTAATGAAACCCAGTTATTTCTTTGAAGTTTTTTAACATATGTTAATCCTTTTTCTGTGCATGAAGCATCAATAAATGGGATATCTTCTTCATAAAAGCCACTAAAAAGTATAATTCCTTTTGGGTTTAAACAATCAACATAACTTTGCATATCGTTCAACAAAATATTTCGGTTGATATTGGCAATAATCAGGTCATATTTTTTTCCTGCTAACAAAGCTGCATCGCCTTCATAAACGGTAATATGTTTGCAATTATTGCGCTCAGCATTTTCGATAGAATTCAAATAACACCAATTGTCAATATCAATTGCGTCGATTGGCTGAGCACCTTTCATTTCGGCAAGAATAGCCAAAATCGCAGTTCCGCAACCCATATCCAGAGTTTTTAAACCTTCAACATCCATTTCCAGTAAATGCTGAATCATCATGTGCGTAGTTTCGTGATGACCAGTTCCAAAACTCATTTTTGGTTCAATTACGATATCAAATTCAGCATCAGTTTTTTCATGAAAAGGAGCGCGAACGTGGCATTTTCCATCAACATCAATGGCTTCAAAATTCTTTTCCCATTCTTCATTCCAGTTTACCTGGTCAATTTCTTCAACAGTATATTCGATTTTAAATTCGTCTGATTGTAAAATATAAATGTCATCCAAGATATTCTCATCCCATAAATCTTTCTTTACATAAGCCGAGATTCCAGTTTCAGTTTCAGTAAATGTTTCAAATGCTTTTTCGCCTAATTCAGCAATTAAGATTTCTGAACCTGGTTCTTTTGGTTCAATCGTAAAATGGTACCCTAAATATATATTTGACATAGATAAATTTTTTGCAAAGGTAAGAATAGAAAGTAGAAGTTGTTCATAAATAATCTATATCCTTACTTATATTAATGTTAATTTTGACTTGAATTTGTAAGGATTTTTAGAATATGAAGAATATCATTTTTATTTTGCTCTTTGTGCTACTCAATGGAGCAACTTGTGAAAAAGACCATGAAATTGTAAGATCGTTTTGCTATTGGAAAACCGATTTGAATTTTGAAAAAACAGAAGATTCTTTAATCAAGGATTTGAAAGTGCAACATATGTATGTTCGTTTTTTTGATGTCGATTGGAATCCGTATGCCAAAGAACCTTTGCCGGTTGCAACAATTCTTGATATTCGGCTGAATGAAAGTAATCCGGAAATTACACCAAGTATTTTTATTACCAATGAAGTTGTTTTGCAGTCCAACACGAAGCAACTAGATAGTTTAGCTGCCAGAATTGCGCACCGAGTACAGCAAATTGGTGTAAAAATGAATGAAACTAAAGCAGATAAGATTGCCAATTCTATTGTATATCCAAAGGACTATTACAAACAGGAAAACTATAAACGCATCAATTATGACTCTGTAAAAGCAATTGAATTAGCGAAACTTAAAGTTGATTTTAAAGAAATCCTAATTGATTGCGATTGGACAGAAAAATCTAAAAAGAACTATTTCTATTTGTTAAAACAAGTCAAAAAAGAAATTCCAAACGCAAAAGTTGCCGCTACAATCCGACTTTGGCAATATAAATATGCAGAAAAAGCTGGAATTCCACCAGTTGATAAAGGATTATTAATGTGTTACAATTTGACCAAACCAGAAGATTTTAAATCTAAAAATTCTATAGGAACAAGCGAAGAATTAGCACAATATATTATACACAGCGATTACAAACTCAAACTTGATATTGCTTTGCCGTTATATAGTTGGGCAGTTGTTTTTAGAGGAAATCAGTTTAAGGGAATTTTGTCAGATTATGATCAATTACGAAATGATTCGATTAAATTGAAGAAATCATCAGATGCTAAATATATTCTGCAAGACGATATTTTGGTTGGACAAACTTATTTAAGAAATGGAGATGAAATAAGGATTGAGAAAATTTCAAACGACGAACTTGATAAAATGATTTCGATTATAAAAAGCAAAATCCAGATTGACAATCAGACTAAAGTAACGTTTTTCTCTTTTGATAAAAAATACATCAACGATTATGGAACTCAAAATATATCAGACTATTATGCGCATTTTTAGTAGTTTACTTTTAGTTTTAAGCTTTCAGGTTTCTTTCGCCTGTGGTTGGAGTGTTTCGCCGGAAACGAGTCGATTGGCTTTGTTTAAAGCACAACGGGAAGGCTTTTTTAAACTGACTCCATTTTATTATTCGGCAGATTATTACTATTCGACCAATACCGTTTCTGGTGTTGATCAGGAATTGAATTGTTTAGAATGGAAGAAAAAATTAGGCAATACAATTGATCCAAAAGATGTTCACACTATTTTGTACGAAACAGATTCGGAACAGTTTGAAAATGCTTTTGAATCTAAAACATTAAAAAAAGTATTCGAAAAAAACACCTTTATTGAAGCTTTATTATTATCAAAAAACAAAGCTTTTTTAAACTATATTTTGTTTGCTAAAAAGCTGGAATACAATAGTAATACAGATGTGAAATGGGAATCCTGGGGACAAGTTGGTTATGGTAGTAAAGATCATAAATTGGCCGATGTAAATGATTTTGAAAAGAAGATTAAAACTGCCAAAGACCCTTTTTTGAAACAACGTTACGCTTTTTTGATTTTGAGATATAGTTTTTATGCTCAGGATAAGGATGAGGTAATTCGTTTATACGATACTTATTTTACCGGGAATAAAAATACCATTTTAGAACCTTGGGCTTTGTATTATAAAGCTTTGTGCATTGATAACTTTTCATTGCAAAATTATTTACTGAGTAAAGTTTTTGCTTCCTGCGAAGAAAAGTCATTTGCCGTTTTGCAACATTATAATTGGAAATTAACCGAAGAAACTTTGACTTTAGCCCAAAATAACGAAGAACGAAGTGTGATTCTGGCGATTGAAAGTTTACGTAATCCGGCACCAGGATTAAAAGCCATAAAAGAGATATATGAATTAAGCCCGAATAGTATTAATTTGAGTTTTTTGATAGGAAGAGAAATCAACAAACTCGAAGACTGGATTTTTACGCCTCAATATACCAATAACGGAAGTCCATCGGTTGTGTTTGATGGTGTAAATTGGTATGATGATTATGCTAAAGCAAAAGAGGAAAATCTCAATAAAGATATCTTGTATTTAAGAGAATTAGAATATTTTTTGATTGCGATCAGAGAACAAACTTCTGGAGAGCAAAAAGACTATATCACAGCAGCAATTGCACAACTTTGTTTTATTGATGACGATATTGATTTAGGAAAAAAATACACCAATATGATTTCTGAGAAAGCCAATGCATCTATACAAATGCAGAAAAATATTCAGTTGGCTTTGGTTGCTTTAAAACAGGATGATTTGAAAAGTGAGAAAGTGCAGAATCAACTTTTTAATTATTTTGATTCGGTCGAAAATTTAGTAGAAACAGATAATGGATTATTCAAGAATTTATACAGTTTATACCGAATTGCCAGTGCAGATTTTTCTAAACAAGGCGATCGTGTTACGGCGGGATTATTAATGATGAAATCAGATCTTAAAAGCGGAGGAGAATATTCGTATTACGGAAATAATCCTTATTTCTATAGTTATATTGGCTATTTTGACCGAATTGCAACTGTAGAAGATGTAGATCGTTTGATGGCATTACAACAAAAAGAAGATAAAACACCTTTTGAGAAATACATTTGTTCCGGAACGATGGCGCCCAATATTAATTATTACAAAGATCTAAAAGGAACGATTGCTTTTAGAAACAATAATTTAGAATTGGCTTATAAAACCTTTTCATCTATGCCAAAAGATTTTTGGGAGAAAAATTATTCGTTTAAAGATTATTTGAACGAAAATCCGTTTACGCCTAAAATCTTACAGAAAGATAAAGAGCGCAAATTTAATTATCGTTTTAATAAAACAGAATTTATTGGGAAATTGATTCAGTTAAAAAAACAAAATACAGCTACAAGTAATTTGCAATTAGCGAACGCTTATTTTAATGTTTCCTATTTAGGGAATTCCTGGATGATGGTGGCGTACGACTGGACATCGGGAGAATCGTATGTTGATTATGTTTATGGAGATAACTCTGAGATTGAGAAAACCTATCAGAAAGGGAATTATTATAGTTTAACGATGGCTAAAATGTATTATGAAAAAGCATTAAAAATGTCTAAAAATAATAATGAGAAAGCTATGGCAACTTTAATGATTTTTGAATGTAATTATTACAATCATTTCGCTAACATCGTTTCGGCTGAAGAAGAAGAAAAAAATCCGTTTAAAGCAGGGCAGGAGTTGGTTAATTTTTATTCCGTTTATAAAACAACACCAACGTTTAAAAGATACAATTGCCCATTGTTAAAAGCATTTATAAACTAAAAATTTTTGAACCATATAAGTTATATAAGTGATTTAAGCTAAACTTTGCGCAAAACACACACGTAACTTTAAATGAACTTACATAACTTATATGGTTTAAAAACAGGTACAAAAAAACGTTCGCTGATGCGAACGCTTTTATATAATAGATCTTAAGTCTTTTTTTAGATTGCAGTAACGATTGCTAAGAAATCATCTGCTTTTAAAGCAGCACCTCCAATTAAACCACCGTCTACGTCTGGTTTACCGAAGATTTCTTTAGCGTTATCCGGTTTTACAGAACCACCGTATAAAATAGAAACTTCGTCAGCGATTTCAGCTCCGTAAGCTTTACGAACAACCTCTCTGATGAATTCGTGCATTTCCTGAGCTTGCTCCGGCGAAGCAGTTTCTCCTGTTCCAATAGCCCAAACTGGTTCGTAAGCTAAGACAATTTTTGACCATGATTCTTTTGCAATTTGGAATAATCCGTCACGCAATTGATTTTCAACAATATTAAAATGGTTTCCTGATTGACGATCTTTTAATTCTTCTCCAAAACAGAAAATAACTGTCATGTCATGTTTCAAAGCTGTATCAACTTTGTTAGCGATTAAAGCGTCAGTTTCGTGAAAAATAGCACGACGCTCAGAGTGACCAAGAATTACCGTGTTTACACCAATGCTAGTTAACATATCAGCAGAAATTTCTCCTGTAAAAGCACCACCTTCAGCTTGGTGAACGTTTTGAGCAGAAACTCCAATAGTTGTATTTTTTAATTTAGCAACTGCAGCTTGTAAGTTTACAAATGTTGGAGCAACAATTACCTGAGCAGTAGTTTTTGCAGGTATTTTAGCAATTAATTCACTTAATAATTCTTCAGTTTGTCCTGCGTTTTTATGCATTTTCCAGTTTCCTGCAACAATCTTTTTTCTCATTTTGGTAGTTTTTATTTTATTCTTTTAATTTTTTATTAATTCACTGATGGAGATTTGTCATTAAATTTTTCGGCAATTTTTACTCCTCTCAATTTTTCTAATGTTTCATTGATTTTATCAAAATCGGTTTCAATTGCACGATATAAAACGATTTTACCAGATTGATCAATAACGATGTATCTCGGAATCCAATCTAAATCAATTGCTTTTCCAAAAACACCTTTCATGCCATCATTCATCATAAAATGATCACCTTTTAATTCGTGTTTTTCAATTCCGGCTTTCCATTTATCGGCGGTTTTATCAGCCGAAAGGAATAAATAAGAAACATCAGGATTATTTGCTTGTAATTCTTTTACTTTTGGCATTGCTTTTACACAATCGCCACACCAAGAAGCCCAAACTTCTATAACCAAAGTTTTTCCTTTGTATTTTTTTAAAATGTTTTTGAATGCAACCTGACTTCCATCTGTTGCTAATAATTTTTCAGATAAAGCTTCTTTAGAAAAACTTGTTTTCTCAGCTTGAGAGTATGAAAGTGTAATAAATACTATAAATGCAATAACGACTAGGGCTAATTTTTTCATATATAAATAATATTTGTTTTTGGATTAAATATAATATTGTCTTTCTCTGTTAATTTTAATGATTTTGAGTAATGTAACTCCACTTAATAAAAGATTGCGAACAAAGTTAAACAAACAAATCGAATGCCAAATGTAGATTAACAAAATTTGAAGAGACGTTTATTTTATCACAAAACAGGAAATTTAGGTTAAAAAAAGGCGAATGAAATCGTAATAGTTGACATGGAAAACCTGATTTTTTAGAAATAAACTTTTGAAGAACTAAAAAACGAAATGCTTTTTTTATTTCTAAAGTAATTTTAGAAGCAAAAAAACGTCAGGTTTGTATAAAAAAAGTCTTCGATAATTATTCTAATTTAGAATTTATCGAAGACTTTTTCTGATGGTTAATTCAATTCATAAATTGCCATTTGCCCATTTTTTACAAGGAACAATCCATTCGTCTGAAGCTTTGTATAAAAAGCCATGTTTCAGGTTAGTATGCAATTCAATTTGTTTAAAATGATTTATTTTAAGTTTCGAAGTTTCTTTTCGTTTGCTGGCATCAACGCCGTAAATATCTGATTTTTCATAAATAGTCAAAATGTTTCCGCAGAAATTAATCTCCGGAATTTTCTCGATATCATTGTCCATAAAACATCCGATAAAAACAAAATTCACATCTGGATTTGCTAAAAAAGTTGAAACAAATTGTGCAATATAACCACCTTTTGAAGTTCCTATTACAGTAATTTTATTTGGAGAAACGCCTTTTTTAAGCAGTTTTTTAATTTGTACCGTTATTTTTTTTGCGTAATCGTATGCATCAGTATTTTTCTTTCTGATTTCGCTAAATACAATAAAATTATCTTTTCTGAAAGAAGCTAAGATTTCGTTGTATTCGGCCTTTCCATATTCCGGATGTGCAACACTCAAATCATTTTGTTCGATAAAACCATTGTGCAGAAAATAGATATAACGCTGGTCTTTGTTGGTTTGAGCAGAAACTTGAATACTAAAAAAAGTAATAAATAGCAGAATAGCAACTCTTAAGAATCGGGTCATAATTTAAATTGATTTTGGATAATTTTCAAACCAAATATAAACAAACAATTAATTGGATTTATTATTTTTCTTACGAAATAAAAACACCAATATTTCTAGAATAGAATATTGGCGTTTAGTAAAATTATTTGTTTTGGTTTTTAAATACCGTAAGCTACATCAGATAATTTCAAATCATCGACATCATTTTAATGCACTTTTTGAACGATAGTTCCTTTATGTAAAACCACAATACTCGGATTTGCTCTTTCAACCGGTTTTAAAGATGTTGCGTCGCAAAAATAGAAAATAAGTTTATTTTTTCTTTTTTAGAAAATGATTATACGTCATTAAAAGAAATGGGAATGTTACAAAAGTTAACCAGATTATAAATTGTCTAGGAACTAGTTTATAATAATAATTAAAAAAGTAAATAGTACTAACAATAAGGATACAGAACACAGAATCTGATTTGCTTACCTGTGTATCTGAATATCTATTGATGTGTTCATTTTTGAGTTCACTTATTTTGTCAGAATATTTTATAAAGAAGAATATTTTCCAACTTGGCAGAAAACCAATAAGCATCATAAAATTCTGAATCATGTAAATACTTGAAATGCCTAAAAGAAAATATTGAATTGCAATATAAGTTCCTTGTATTAATTCATTAGTACTTACAGCGTTGCCATTTTTAAAAATCCCACATAAATTATCGATAGCAAAAAATATCATAATTATCGAACTCCAGATGCTTAGGATTAGTTTTTTAGTATCAGATAAAAAAACTTTACTAAAAGCATTATAAAAAGAAAATAAGGAAAGTGAAATTCCAATAATAATTAATGTTTGTGAGATGATATTATCAAATCTTACCAAACCATTATCTATAACCCAATAAATCATTGATATAGAAAGCATTAGGGTTATACCTTCTGTCAATTGGGGAACAATTCTTCTTTCATTAAATATTCGTGAAAAAATAACATATAAAATAAAGAAAGCAATAGGCCAAGCTAAAATGCTTAGATTTAAAATAAGCATGAAATCAAATTTTGAATTGGGCGAGATGTGATATAAAAAAAGACCTAAAGAAAAAGTAAAAATAAAAGAAATGATTCCTATTAAAACAGATGTTGTCCACGTTTTTGTAATTTTTTTACTTTCAAAAATAACACCTGCAATTAATGCCAGGATATGAAGAGGAATCAAATGTACACCATCAGTTTCGTAAAAATTAAAATCACAGATGGCATAAAGAATTAAAAAGAATATAAATGAAAAAAGATAAAGATTTTGTGAAAACTTGGTAGTCAATTCATTTTTTAGTTTTGCACTCATATTTCTTATTGGTTAATTGTTTATTCAAAAAACGCCAATAAATCTAAAAAAGAATATTGGCGTTTAGTAAAATTATTTTGTTTAGGCTTTTAAATACCGTAAGCTACATCAGATAATTTTAAATCATCAACATCGTTATAATGTACTTTTTGAATAATAGTTCCGTTTTGTAAAACTACAATACTAGGGTTTGCTCTTTCAATCGTTTTTAAAGCTGTTGCATCACAGAAATAAAAGTCAACATCTAAGCCGTATTGTTTTTTTGCTTTTGCAATTTCATCCGCTCCGGAAGCCGTCATTGCAATTACTTTATATCCTTTTGTTTTAGCTTCTTTGCTTAAACCTTCTAACTTTTTCATTCCGTCAGGATTTGATAAAGCCAAATCATAAGTTACAAAAACAAGTAATTTAGGTTCTTTTAGTAATTCAGCTTTATAGTCAGAATCGTCTTTTACCATCGTAAAATCGTGAATAGGCGGTATATAACCTTCAGTGATAACTTTGTCTTTTCTGTCTACAAATGTTGCACCTTCCGGGATGTTCATTAAATCTTTTTCAGAGAATTCTTTATCAACTCCGTTTACTTTGTAGATAAAAATCATTTCGACTACAGATTTTGGAGCACCTTCTGGAATTTCCATTCCTTTCTCGATGTTTGTTCCAACTTTATACGGACGGAAATCTTTTATGGGATTATGATTTAATACCCAAACTGCCATAAAAACACATAAAATTATAGCAAGAAGCGTAACTAAATTGGTTACCATTTTTGAAAATAAAGGTTTTACTAATTTTTTATTGATGAATAAAATCAGAATAAAGAATAATAAAACAATATCTTTTGTGAATGATTGCCAAGGTGTTAAGTGTAAAGCGTCTCCAAAACATCCACAATCTTTTACTACATCAAAATAAGCAGAGTAGAAGGTAAGGAACGTGAAGAAAACAATTAAAAGCAATAAAGCCCAAATGGTCAATTTTGATTTGTATCCAACCAATAACATTACACCTAAAACGACTTCTAAAATTACCAGAAAGATAGCTAATCCTAAAGCTAATGGCTCTAAAAATGGCATGTTGAAAACCGGCTCACTAAAATATTCGGCTAATTTATAAGAGAATCCAACCGGATCATTTAATTTAATTAATCCTGAAATGATAAATAGTACACCGACAAATAATCTTGAGAATTGGGTAATGATGTTTTTCATGGAAGTTATTTTAAAATGTTTTTATTTGCCACGAATTACACCAATTTTCACGAATTAATTAGTGCAAATTGGTGTAATTCGTGACGGAATATTATTTTAATGGATTTAGGATGAGTGCAAAAACAGAATAATTAATCATATCCTGATAATTGGCGTCTATACCTTCAGAAACTAAAGTTTTACCTTTATTATCTTCAATTTGCTTTACGCGAAGTATCTTTTGCAAAATCAAATCAGTCAATGAACTTACACGCATGTCACGCCAAGCCTCACCATAATCATGATTTTTGGCTTCCATTAACTCTTTGGTCAGTTTAACTTTAGCATCATATAATTCAGTAGCTTTTTCAACGTCTAAATCAGGTTGCTCAGCAACACCCAATTCTAACTGAATTAAAGCCATAATCGAATAATTAATGATTCCGATGAATTCTCCTTTTTCATCTTCATCAATTTTACGGACTTCGTTTTCCTGTAAACTTCTAATTCTTTGTGCTTTTATGAAAATTTGATCGGTCAATGATGGTAATCTTAAAATACGCCATGCACTGCCATAATCTTTCATTTTATTGATATATAAAGTGCGGCAAACCGTAATTACATTATCAAATTCAAGGGAAGTATTCTTCATTTATTGCTGTATATTTGCTAAAATTTCTTCAAAAATAAGGATAATTTTTTAAGAGTTTCAAGTTAAGGTTTTCTTTGTTTCAAGTTTTTTCTAAACAAAGTGTTAATGCCAACAACTTGAAACCAGAAATGAATAAAAGTTTCAAGTTTCAGGTTTGAAGTTTCAAGTTCTAGAATTTGCGTAATCTAAATTAACTTGAAACATGAAACAAAGAAAACATGAAACAAAATTCTTGAAACTTGAAACAAAACAAACAATGACAATTAACTGCAAAGGCAAACTTATTGACTTATCGATTCCTAAAGTAATGGGGATTTTGAATGTGACGCCAAATTCTTTCTTTGATGGGGGAAAGTATAAAAATGAAGATGAAATTATCTCACAAGTAGATAAAATGCTTTCAGAAGGCGCAACATTTATTGATATTGGCGCTTATTCGAGTAGACCAAGTGCCGAATTTGTTACGGAACAAGAAGAAATGGAACGCATTGTTCCGGTAATTGAATTGATTTTAAAGCATTTTCCGGAAACATTATTGTCGATTGATACTTTTAGAGCTGAGGTTGCAAAAGTGAGTTTAGAAAGTGGTGCAGCAATTATAAATGATATTGCAGCCGGAGAGTTAGACGATAAAATGTTTGAAGTAATTGCCCAATATAATGTTCCGTACATCATGATGCACATGCGCGGAAATCCGCAAACGATGCAAACTTTGACACAATATGATGATATCGTAAAAGAAATACTTTTCTATTTTTCTGAAAAAGTGAAAAAGGCGAGAAGCTTTGGAATTAACGATTTGATCTTAGATCCCGGTTTTGGGTTTGCAAAAACAACAGATCAGAATTATGAAGTTTTACAAAAAATGGAACTTTTTAATTTGTTAGAATTGCCTGTTTTAGCAGGAGTTTCAAGAAAATCAATGATTTATAAAACACTTGGCAATACAGCGCAAGAAGCTCTAAACGGAACAACGGTTCTTAATACAATTGCTTTGACGAAAGGTGCTAAAATTTTGCGTGTTCACGATGTTAAGGAAGCAATGGAATGTATTGCTTTGTTTGAGAAAATGAGTTTGTAATAGATAACTTGAGTCAGCTTAAATTATGGAAAAACCAAATATTATAAATAGCTTTAATATACTTCAAAATATTAGAATAGAACAAAATAATGTATTGTTCTCTTTTAGTGATGTTCATAATTGGGAAAAAAATGAAGTAGTAAATTATCAGCACCAGTCTAGCGATTTTTACGAAGTCGTAGAGGTAAGTTTTAATTTAGATCATGCAGATTTATTTAATTTATATTGGAAGATTAAAAGATATATTGGTGAAGAATTTTTCATAGTAGTAAGCAACGATAAAATAAATATTTATAAAGGAGAAATAAGTAATTATGAGGAAGAGTGGGGACTTTTTGATGATTTAGATAATGATATTTTAATTCTGAATTATAAAAAATATAAGATTCAAAAATCTTCAGAAGATTGGAAGAATGATTATGAGAGTTTACAAAAAAGATACTATTTACTGTATAAAAAGAAGAAAATACAAATAGATAATCTTAGAGAAAAAATAAAATTAGAATTAAAAGAAAAAATTGAAAAGCGTTTAGAACAACAAATTATTGCAAATAAAAAATATAAAAATTCAGATATCTTGACTCAAGATGAAGTGACCCAGATAATATCAATAGCTTTGGGTAATAATTACAATAGTTTGAGAGAGAATTTGTCAACTGAGTTTTTATTCGATATATAAATTAATTAATATTAATAACTAGATCCATTCGAGTAATTAAAATGAAAAAATAAATGATGAAATACTTCAGCTTAATATTTATAATTCTTCTTTTTTCCTGTGAAGAAAAAAAAGACGTTTTACTTCCGAAAGCAAATGTTTCGATTGTGAAAGATGTACAGGATCATTCACCAATTTACATCTTTTTTAAAACAGAAGGAAAAGACACCATTGCTGATGTAAACCGAAATAACAGCATCATTTCAACCAATTGGATTTTTAATATTGATAAACGTTTGCCTTTAAGATTAGTAATTCTGCAAGTAATAAAACTTCAGGAAAAAAAGAGAGGGGAGAAAGCCCACAAAAATGAAAAAGCTGAAAATTATTATTCTTATGCTGATTCTATAGGGAAGAATTTAGCTTTTTTGCCTTTCACGAAAGTGTATTATAAAATAGAAAAACCAAAAGAAGGAAGTTTTGTATTTCATTTTAAAAAAGGAAGTGATTTAGTTTTGATGAATGAAAAGGAAGTTAAAAAATCAGATCTGGTGGAAAGTTTTTATAAAATAAAATTTGAGAGAACTCCAAAAGTTATTTTATTGTTTGATAAGAATATGAGTTATCAGGAATATTTACAAAACAAAATTTTACTTAGAAATTTTGCAGTTTATAATGTTGAAGAAATGCCAAAAGAATTCATATTCTAAAAACTGAAACAAAAAAAATCCTTTCTATTTTAATACAGAAAGGTTTTTTTTAAAGGTTCGGTTTAATAGCCGCCTCCACCGCCACCTCCACCACCTCCGGAGGTTCCAGTTTTAATAAGTGTTCCGCTTATTTCTCCAGCAGGAAAAGCAATAGTATGTAAGTTTACATAATAGTGATTTGCCATAAGTTCAGCCATTTGAGCATCAGTGATGTTAAAATTCAGCATTATTGGAGAAGTAGCAACAACAGCATCAGGAAAAGGAAATACAATTGCTCCGTCAGCACCATGTATATGACCATGGTTAGGTGTAATTCCTGTATAGGTCACGGTAATTTGAAATGTTTTGGCGTCCTGATTAAGTGTAAGCGTTGCATTACCATGAGCCATTGAACCTGTACCGGCAACTGGGGTTAAATCAGCTGCAAAGGTGACCATGACTGGTGTATAAGGTGTATCATTATGACTGGAGCAAGAAACTCCAATTAAATACAAAAGGAAAATTGCTGAAAATCTGAGAAGCGTTTTCATAATTATATATTTTTTAGGGTTAAAAAAAGGTTAAAAAAATATAATTATTAAATTTTATTATGATTTAATAAAAATATAACAAATTTAATGTTTTATTTTTACTTGAGGGATAATTTTAATGATAAATTACTGATTGTTAGTTGGATAAAAAGTAGTGTTTGATTTTTATTGATGATGATAAGGTTCATTCCTTAAAATCGTAAAGCCGCGATACAATTGCTCGATAAAAAATAAACGAACCATTTGATGTGAAAATGTCATTAGCGAAAGCGAAATTTTTCCTTGCGCTTTACTGTAAACAGTATCAGAGAATCCGTAAGGACCGCCAATTACAAAAACAAGAGTTTTGATTCCTGAATTCATTTTCTTTTGCAGTTCCTCAGAAAAACCAACACTTGAGAAGTTTTTTCCGTTTTCATCCAATAAAATTAATTGATCCGTTGGAGTTAATTTTGAGAGAATCAATTCACCTTCTTTTTCTTTTTGCTGACTTTCGGATAAATTCTTTACGTTTTTGATATCCGGAATAATCTCCAAATCAAATTTGATATAAAACGACAAACGTTTCGTATAATCGTCAATCAAAGTTTGAAGCGATTTATTGTCGGTTTTGCCAATGGCGATAAGTTTGATATTCATGATCTATTTTTTTGCCACGAATTACACGAATTTTCACAAATTTAATCTGTGTTAATCAGTTTAATCCGCATAATCTGTGGGCTAATTTAAGCTCTATTTTTTATTTTCAAAAACAGTTTCAAAATGTTCTGGAATTGACAAACCCGACAGATTTTTAAAACCTGTCGGGTTTCGTTTAGTTGTTAAATTTAGCCTCAAAAGTTTTAAATCTTGAATCTAAATCTTTCAGTAATTGTTTTTTTACCGATGCATCCTGAATGAAACTATAATTGATGCTGTTGTAAACGTATTGTTTTAGCGTAGCGTACGAAACATCAGGATATCTTTTGGCAAGCAAAACATATTGCTCGGTCATGTTTGTTCTTAAAATTCCGGCATCATCTGTACTGATAACGATTGGTACATTAAATTCTTTATAAAGCATAAAAGGATGTCTGTTTTCTTTTACTTTAAGGATGAATTCATTACTGGTTAAGTTAATCTCAATCGGAATATTGTTTTTTGCCATATAACGCAATAAATCATACGAATTGGCTTCATAAGCAATGTCAACTCCGTGACCAATTCGGTTCGCTCCGGCAACATAAATAGCGTCATTAATATGCCATGTTAAATCTTCTGGCTGAACCAATCCTAAAGTCAATTCACCAGCGTGAAGAGTATATTTTACGTCAGGAAATTTAGAATGACAATATTTAAACATAACCATGTGCAGCCAATAATCTTTCATCGAATTTTCGCCATGTTCCGGAGAAACAATGTTCACACCTGCAACCAATTTACTGTCGTTTGCAGAGATAAACGCAATAGTCAGGTTTTTGAATAAATCAACCGGATCCATAAAACGAAGCACAAAATTTTGATAACGCATTGTGAAACGATCATCGTCAATTTTTAAATCTTTGTGAAGTTTTGCAATGAAATTAGTATTGAAATCTGTTGCATATTTTTTGGCATCTTTTTGCTGAATCGATTTGTACAATTCGTCTAAAAGTGTCATTACTGCTTTTTCGTCTTTTTGTGCTGCTGCCTGACGTAATTTCGAGTTAAAATCAGTCAAATCAGAAACATTCATATCGCATGGAATAGTTGATAATTGTGTTTCAATATAACTTACATTTTCGGCAAGAGCACGTTTTTTTAGTTCCAGCATTCCTTCTGCAAAATGACCTTTAATGGTAGGTTCAAATTTCATAAAAGAGTCAAAAAACAAATCGTCAGAAGGTACAGAAACACCATTATAATCTTTAGCCGACCAGGTTTGCATTACTTGTTGCTCATAGAAAGCTAATTTTCCTTCGTTTTTAAGTGAAGAGAAAGTTTGCCAATTGCCTTTTTCAGGTTTTGTTTTAGAAACCGCCATAGTTTCCAAATTCAAATAAAAATCTTCAGAAATCGCTCTTTCTAAAAGAGGTTCTGCATAAATTGATCCTGAAAAATGATGGTGTAAATCGCCGCCTTTTGGCATTTGTTGAAAGAAAGCTGTTAAGAGAGCTTCGTTATTTCTAATTTTTTGTAAATAATTTTCAGCCGTTTGAGAAAAGCTGATTTGTGCTATGAAAAAACAGAAAAATGTAATTATCCTCGTCATACTCTAAGTTTAAATTACATGCAAATGTAAGAGTTTTGAAGGAGACTAAAAAATGTGAGTTGAAATTGGTTTTGCAATTATGATTTTACCCATAGATTTTTGCGCAATATTGTCCTTGCGAGGTACGAAGCAATCTCACTAACAATAAGCAAATTTGAACATTAAAATTGATAAACTAGATGAGATTGCTTCGTCTTTCGCAATCAAGATCAACAATTGTTTATAAAAAAAAGACACAACGCTGTGCGTCTCTACAATATAATATCGGTTTTAAAAAAAAATTAGTCTCAGCGACTCATAATCTTATCTTATTGTTAGTGAGATTGCTTCGTTCCTCGCAAGGACAAACAAAACGAAAAAAAAGACGCACTGCTGTGCGTCTCTACGATAATATCAGATAAAAAAACTTAGAACCTTAGGGACTCAGTATCTCAGTAACTCAAGAAAACAACACATCATGAATTGCCTGTGTTTTATCAAAAACACTCTTTGCAAAAGGACAAAGCGGAATAATTTTCAGGTTATTAGTTCTGGCATATTCTACAGCTGCCATAACTAATTTTTTGCCGACACCTTTTCCGTTAAAATCTGGGTTTACTTCAGTGTGGTCAATGATGAATTTTGTATCTCCCGCCCAGGTATAAGTCATTTTTCCGGCTTGTTTATTGTCTTCTACAGCTTCAAAATAACCTTTTCTGCCGTCGTTTATTTGTTGAATTTCCATGATGAATTATGTTAATGTCGTTTTTATTTCGATTGTATTTGTTAGTGTTTTGTGAATGGGACAACCGTTGGCAATAGTGGTTAATCGTTCTTTTTGAGCTTCATCAACTTCACCAATAATTTCGATTTTTCGTATGAATAAAGTAACCTTTTTATTAGGATCTCTTTCAAAATCAACTTTAACATTGATTTCCGAAACATTCCATTCTTTACGGTTGATGTACATTCGCAACGTAATTAATGTACAAGCTGCCAATGATGATGCTAAAAGCTCTAATGGGCTAAAACCAAGGTTTTTACCGCCAACTTCCTGAGGTTCATCGGCAATTAAAATATTTCCGCTGGATGATTTTATTTCGGTACGATAAAGGCGTGTATCTATTTGAGCTGATATAGTTTTCATAGATTATTTTATTTGAGGAGTTGGCAAAGGAACAAATTCAGTTTCGCCGGGAACTTTCGGGAAGGTTTGTTCAGTCCAGTCTTTTTTTGCTTTTTCGATGAGGTTTTTATCCGAAGAAACGAAATTCCAAAAGATAAAATGTTCCTCAGGAAACGGCATTCCGCCAAAAATATAAACAGTACTATTTTCAGCTAATTCAAACTCGCATAAAGTACTGTCATTAGCAATCAGAATCTGTTTTGGCTCATAAACATATTCGCCACTTTTGATACTTCCTTCTAAAATATATAATCCGCTTTCGCCAAATAAGTCTTTACCAATATTGATTTTTTTAGCCTCAGTACTTTTAATTTCAATAAAATATAGCGGACTATAAACAGGAACTGGCGATTTTTTACCAAAAGCTTCTCCAGCAATTAATTTATATGAAACTCCGTCTTCTTCCCAAGTTGGAATATCGTCTGCTTCAACGTGGGCAAAAGTCGGATCCATTTGTTCCAGTTCTTTTGGTAACGCCACCCAAATTTGTAAACCGTGAAGCATTTTATCAGAATGTCTTAAATATTCAGGTGTTCTTTCAGAATGTACAATTCCTTTTCCAGAGGTCATCCAGTTTACCGCGCCAGGTTTTATTTCTAATTCGGTTCCTAAACTATCACGGTGCATGATACTTCCTTCAAACAAAAAAGTAAGTGTCGAAAGTCCGATATGCGGATGTGGCGGAACGTCTATATTTTGATATTGATTTAAATGTGCCGGTCCCATATGATCGATAAATACAAATGGTCCAACTGCTCTTTTTTGACGGAAAGGCAATAATCTGCCTACCATAAAATTGCCGATATCGGCAGCACGTTCTTCGATAATTAAACTGATATTTGACATGGTATATTTGATTTGAAAACAAAATTACAGCAGTCGTGTTTAGCTGTAACTTAATTTAGATTAAGAAAACTTGTTTTAGGTATTATCTATAAAAGTAATGAAAATGTATAATTTTTCAAATTCATTTTATTTGATGCAGTTCTGTTTGTCATTTCTATGATAAAACCTTTTTTTCAGGAGCTAATCCCGCACCCGAGCCTGAAAGTGCGAACTGGCGAAGCAATCCGTTTCAATCTTTTGTGGCGAACCCCGCCACAAAAGGATTTCCACTTCTATCGGGGCTAGGACAATCATTTTCATAACAATATTTTCGTGTAGTTTGTCATTTCGAGGAACGAGAAATCTCCGTCAGAAGCTCGACAAAGATTGGATTCTCGTTGCGGAGTTACTTGCGGAGATTTCTCGTTCCTCGAAATGACAAAACTGCGATAATTTGTGTTTAATCAATAAGTTCAAACTCCAGAACTTCACTTTCTGTTCCGTTTATAATAATCGATAATTGATGTGCTCCTGTATGAAAAACGCGGGTTGTAATCAATTTAAAAGACTGGTTTCTTTCAATTTTAGTCAATTGATTAGGCTGATAAACTTTCTCACTGATTTTAAAGACTTTTTTCGCCAAATGTCCTTTTGCTTTTTTATAATGAACACCATATTCTAAACGAATTGTTTTTGGTTCCTCATTTTTATTATTTAAATGAAATTGAAACTGCAAAGAATCTCCAATTTTTACAACGGGAGTTTTAATTTCGAAAGAAGAAAGTTCAATATTATTACTTTCTAATCCATAATGACTTAAAATTTCCGGATGTCCTTGTTTCAATAAAGTTCGGCAGCCGTGTTTGATGATTCCGTCAGTTTCTTTGCTTTGGCCTTTCCATTTATTGGCAATTTCCAATACAATTTCGGGATTGTCTTTTACGATGTCATTTAGATTGTTGGCAACGCTTCGGCGCACATATTCTGATGGATCATTTTTTAGGTTCTCTAAAATTGGTAAAATAGAAGTTGGATCTTTCTTTAAGTACGGAATCGCCATTGCCCATGGTAATCTTGCTCGGCTTCCTTCGCTGGCCAATCTTCGAACATGATGGTTTTCGTGCAACGACCATTTTGTCATTTCTTCGATCATTTTTTCTTTATATTTTAAAATGAAAGGGCGAACGGCAAATTCGCAACTAATAAATTGTGTTATCGAGACAAAGGCTTTCGCCGAAGTTTTAAAATCTTCCAAACCATATATTTCGATATAATCAGCAAAGAAAATAAATGCCAGATTTCCATCAGTAAACTGGTTTTTCTTTAGGTTTTTAATGATTTTATCAATTAAGGAAACTGCTTCGGCAAAATTTTGAGGCATAAATTGATGCAAGACAACCGTGGTATGTTTCATGCGGTCTTTCCATTCTTTTTGTGCAAAATTGCCTTCATAAATGGCTTCTATAAATTTTTGTTTATTGAATGTTGGATGCACTTCGGCAACAGCCTGACCAAAATTTTCGTAAAAAGCAACCGAGTATATATCTTTAATTAATCCCATAATTTTGTTTGAATGAACCTCAAAGATATTTAATGTTTTGGATTAAAGATGTAGATTTTGCCTGAAAAATTAAGCATATAGAGACATCGAATTTTAAGGAATAATTTAAAGTTGTTTTATAAAAATCATGATTTTATCGCATAACAACTATTGGAAATTAATGTTAAATAGAATGACTTTTTTTAACAATTAAAATGATGTTTCTATGTATTAGAGAATTTTAATACTTTTCTGCCTAATATTTTCAGATATTTTCATGTTTAGAAATTTTTGGCATTGGTTTAACTTTCAAATCCCCAAAATAAGTCCTACTTTAGCATCTTATAAAATTTAATAAAAAATGATTAGCGAAGTACAATTTCAAGCCGAATTAGAGTTATTAATTAGTAATGCAATTCGAGAAGATGTAGGCACGGGAGATTATAGTTCATTAGCGTGTATTCCTGATACGGCGCACGGTCAAGCTAAATTATTAGTGAAAGATCAGGGAATTATTGCTGGTGTTGTGCTTGCAAAAATGATTTTTGAATATGTGGATCCAAAATTAAAAATCAAGTCTTATATAGAAGATGGAACGCATGTAGAATATGGCGATGTGGTTTTTGAAGTTTCAGGAAGCTCACAATCGATTTTAAAAGCCGAAAGAGTGGTTTTGAACACAATGCAGCGTATGTCTGCAATTGCTACAAAGACAGCTCAATATGTACAGCTATTAGAGGGAACAGGCGCTAAAATTTTAGATACTCGTAAAACAACTCCAAATTTTAGAGTGGCTGAGAAATGGGCAGTGAAAATAGGTGGTGGAGAAAATCATCGTTTTGCACTTTATGATGTGGTGATGTTAAAAGACAATCACATTGATTTTGCGGGCGGAATTACTTTGGCAATTAAGAAAACCAAGGATTATTTGAAAGCTAATAATCTCGATTTAAAAATTATTGTTGAGGCCAGGAACTTAGACGAAATACGTGAGATTCTTTTAAGTGATGGTGTTCACAGAATTTTGATTGATAACTTTAATTATGAAGATACTAAAATTGCAGTTCAGTTAATTGGTAAAAAATGCCAGACAGAATCTTCTGGAAATATTAACGAAAAAACGCTTCGTGAATATGGATTATGCGGTGTAAATTATATTTCGTCAGGAGCGTTGACGCATTCAGTTTGCAACATGGATTTGAGTCTGAAAGCTTTTTAGGAAGAAGTTATGAGTTGTGAGTTATGAATTATGAGTTTAAAATAATCTAAAATCTTAATTCAATCCCGATAGCTATCGGGACTAAAATCAAAAAATATATATGTCTCAAGAGATAGAAGACCGGATTGAAAAAATTCCTGTAGTACGTTATTTAGCCCGGTTTTTAAAAAGAATAAAACTACCATGGTTAGAAGGCTTTTCGTTGTATGATTTGCTCGAAATGTATACTATTGGTATTATTGACGGTGCATTTTCGTATCATGCCAGTGCGGTTTCGTTTAGTTTTTTCATGGCTTTGTTTCCATTTGCTTTATTTATTTTAAACTTAATTCCGTTTATTCCGATTGAAGGATTTCAGCAGGATTTTTTGCAATTTGTGCAGCAGGGAGTTCCGCCAAATACTTATGATGCAATTAGTAAAATTATTAGTGATATTTTAAATAATAGTCACTCAGGATTGCTTTCGTCAGGATTTTTGCTTTCTATTTTTTTGATGGCAAATGGTATTAACGGGATTTTGAGCGGCTTTGAATCTTCTAAACATGTTTTTGATAAACGCGGTTTTTTTAATCAGTATTTAGTAGCGTTGGCGATTTCACTTCTCATGACAATTATATTGTTTGTAACGGTGGCTACGATTGTTGTTTTTGAGGTGTTTATTCAAAAAACAATCATTCAGGATGTGTTGAGTGATCGTATTCCGCTGATCATTTTAGGACGATATTTGTTTGTAGTATTAATGATTTTGATAACATCTTCAATATTATTGCGTTATGGTACAAAACAATATAATAAAGTACCTTTTATAAGTATCGGATCTGTTTTTACAACCATCTTAATTGTTATATCTTCGTTCTTTTTTGGGATTTGGGTTATAAAATTCTCAAAATATAATGAACTTTATGGCTCGATTGGTACATTATTGATTCTAATGTTTTATATTTGGATAAACTGTATGATTCTGCTTTTGGGATTTGAATTGAATGCCACTATCAGAAAATTAAAACAAAAAAAAGATAAATAATATGAAAAATTGGATGTTAACAATTGGAATTTTCTTTTTAACCTTAGGTACAATTCAAGGCCAAAGTGTTATTGGGAAATGGAAAACAATTGATGATGAAACAGGTGAAGCAAAATCGGTTGTAGAGATTTATGAGAAATCGGGAAAGCTTTATGGTAAAGTAGTAGAAATACTTCGTGCTGATCATAAGAAAGATGTGTGTACTAAATGTGATGGCGCAGATAAAAACAAGCCAATTTTAGGCATGATGATTATTAACGGACTTAAAAAAGATGGTTCTGAATATAATGGAGGAACAATTTTAGATCCTCAAAATGGTAAAAAATACAAATGTTATATTGCATTAGAATCTGCAGATAAACTAAAACTTCGTGGTTATGTTGGGATTTCGATCATGGGAAGAACACAATACTGGACAAGAGTGAAAAATTAATTTTTTTTGAAAATAAAAATGCGAAAATTAATATCGATAATTTTATTTTTTGCAATACTATCCAATAGTTTTGCTCAAACTAAAAATTCTCCATTACAAATAAGTCATCTTACAGGTGACTTTTATGTTTATAAGACATTTCATGATTATAAAGGAACATTGATTTCGGCAAATGCCATGTATCTGGTTACAGATAAAGGTGTTGTGTTGTTTGATGCGCCGTGGGATGTGACGCAGTTTCAGCCTTTATTAGATACTATAAAAGCAAGGCATAATAAAGAAGTTGTGATGTGTTTTGCGACACATTCTCACGAAGACAGAGCTGGAGGTTTGGAATTTTATAGTAAAAAAGGAATCAAAACTTATACTATAAAATTAACAGATCAGATTCTTGAAAAAAATAAAGAACCGAGAGCTGAATTTGTGATTCCAAATGACACAACATTTACTGTTGGTCAACATACTTTTGAGGTTTATTATCCGGGAAAAGGTCATGCTTCGGATAATATTGTAGTTTGGTTTGGTAAAGAAAAAGTACTTTGCGGGGCTTGTTTCATCAAAAGTGTCGAAGCTCAGGATTTAGGATATTTAGGAGATTCTGACGTAAAAGAATGGAAAAAATCGATTGGTAAAGTGAAGGCGAAATTTAAGAATCCAAAATACATTATTCCGGGTCATGAAGACTGGACTAATACGGAATCTTTAAACCATACTTTGAAATTGGTTGATGAGTATTTGGCTCAAAAATCTTCTAGAAAAAAGTAACTTTGCACCCATATATATAGTACATGTTTTTTATTGAAGTTATCTTGCCGCTTTCCTCGGTTAAACCTCTTACTTATCGTGTTTCTGAGGCTGAATTCCATTTTATAAAAAAAGGAATGCGGGTGGCGGTGCCTATTAAAAATAAAATCTATACAGGACTTGTTTTAGATATTCATGAAAATACTCCGAATTTATATGAAGCCAAAGAGATTCATGAAATATTAGACGAAAAACCAATTGCAACCGAAATTCAGATTAAACACTGGCTTTGGGTGGCAAATTATTATATGTGCGGAATTGGCGATGTGTATCGTGGTGCTTTCCCAAGTGGTTTATTACTGGAAAGTGAAACTATTGTTTCGTATAAACCAGATACAGTTGTAAATGATTCTGAACTTTCTGATGATGAATTCTTGATTTATGAAGCGTTGCACCATCAGAGTTCACTTAAAGTTGGAGAAATAGCTTCTATTTTAAATAAAAAAAATATTCTCCCAACTCTTCAAAAATTAATGGCAAAAGACATTATTGTTTTAGAGGAAGAAATAAAAGAAAGTTACAAGCCAAAATTGGTTCGGTATGTGAAATTGCATGCCAAATACGAATCAGATAATGGTTTGGGAGAATTGCTGGAAGTGCTGAAAAGTGCCAATAAACAAAAAGAAATTGTTTTGGCTTACTTTCAAATCATGGCTTCTGAAAAGAGACCTATTACTGTAAAAAAACTTGTTGAGATTTCAAATTCAACTTCTGCGACGGTAAAAGCTTTGATTGATAAAGAAATTTTTGAAGAATATCTTTTACAGCATGATCGCGTTTCTTTTGAGGGTGAAACTTCAGATAAACAATTGTTGTTAAGTGAAGCTCAGGAAAATGCTTTTACTGCAATAAAACAAAATTTTACTGAAAAAGAAGTTTGTTTGCTTCACGGCGTTACTTCAAGTGGAAAAACAGAAATTTATATCAAGCTAATTGAAGAATATCTGGCTACCGGGAAACAGGTTTTGTATCTGTTGCCAGAAATTGCTTTAACCACACAATTAGTTTCGCGTTTGCGGCTTCATTTTGGAGATAAAGTAGCTGTTTTTCATTCGAAATACAATAATAATGAAAGGGTTGAGGTTTGGAAACAAACATTGGAAAATTCTGAAAAAGCCCAAATTGTAATAGGAGCGAGGTCGGCTTTGTTTTTGCCTTTTAATAACTTAGGATTGTTGATTGTTGATGAAGAGCACGAACAAACTTTTAAACAAACAGATCCCGCGCCGCGTTATCATGCGCGTGATGCTGCGATTGTTTTGGCTAATTTTCATAATGCAAAAGTGCTTTTAGGATCAGCAACTCCAAGTATTGAAACTTATTTTAATACGCAAACAGATAAATACGGTTTGGTTACGCTGACTGAACGTTATAATAATGTTCGAATGCCTGAAATTGTTTTGGTTGATTTGAAAGACAAACATTTCAGAAAAAGGATGACAGGGCATTTTAGTGATCTTTTAATAGAAGAAATTGCCGAAGCTTTGTCTTTGGGCGAGCAAGTGATTTTGTTTCAAAACAGACGAGGATATTCACCAATAATAGAATGTATGACTTGCGGACATGTTCCGCATTGTCAGCAATGTGATGTGAGTTTGACTTTTCATAAACACAAAAATCAATTGCGTTGTCATTACTGCGGATATTCTATTGCAAAACCTACACATTGCCATAGTTGCTCAAGTATCGATTTGACAACAAAAGGATTTGGAACTGAACAAATCGAACAAGAATTGGTATCTCTTTTTCCGAAAGCAAAAACCGGAAGAATGGATCAGGATACAACTCGCGGAAAATATGGTTTTGAGAAAATAATTGACTCTTTTAAAAATCGTGAAATAGATATTTTGGTCGGGACACAAATGCTGGCTAAAGGTTTAGATTTTGATAATGTAAGCTTGGTTGGAATAATGAATGCAGATAATATGTTGCATCATCCCGATTTTAGAGCTTTTGAACGCAGTTTTCAAATGATGACACAGGTTGCAGGAAGAGCAGGAAGATCTGAAAAACAAGGAAAAGTTGTGATTCAGACTTATAATCCAAATCACAATACAATTCAGCAAGTTACAAACCATAATTATATAGGTATGTATAAGGAGCAGTTATACGACCGACAAATTTATAAATACCCGCCTTATTTCAGGATCATAAAACTGACTTTGAAGCATCGGGAATTTGAAAAATTAAAAGAAGGCTCGATGTGGCTGTATCAGGTTTTGAGTCAAAACCTGAATATGCCTGTTTTGGGACCGGAGGAACCGGCAATAAGCAGAATCAGAAATGAATACATCAGAACAATTTTGATAAAGATTCCGCAAAATCTACCTTTAGGAAGTACAAAAAAAACTATTCAGAAAATGTTGAATAGTTTTGAGGCTGTTGCTCAATACAGAGCTATAAAGGTAATTGGTAACGTCGATTTTTATTAATTTATGACGACGTTGACAATGCTTTTACTAAATCTTCTTTTTTGTTTCGGCTAAGCGGAATTTTGGTAATACCAATTTCTGCAAATTTACTATTAAAGCGCTCTACTTTATCAATATTGATAATATAGGACTTATGTACACGAATGAATTTGTCTTTTGACAAATCATTTTCAAAAGATTTCATTGTTGAAAGTACCAGATTACTATCGTCTTCAGTAACCACTCTTACATAATCTCCAAAAGCTTCAATCCATTTGATTTTTGCGGTGAAAATTTTAAGTTTTTTAAGGTTACTCTTGATGAATATATGTTCGCCTTCTTCTTCTTTTACTTCTTTTCTAAGTAGATGCATGTCTATTGCTCTTTTTACAGAAGCATTAAACCGATCGACTGCAATAGGTTTTTGCAGGTAATCAGTGGCATCATAATCAAAGGCTTTTAAAGCATATTCAGCTTTAGAAGTGATAAATATAATTTGTGGTTTTGTCTTTAGTCCGTCAAGGAAGTCAAAACCGTTAATAACAGGCATTTCAATATCAAGGAATATTAGGTCTATATTATTTAGAGAGATACAACTTTTTGCTTCTATTGCGTTAGAAAAATCCCCGATTAAGTGCAAACCTGGGTGATTATTAACTAATTTTGCAATAATTGTCCTCTGTATAGAACTATCATCTACAACAACACAGTTTAGTTTCATAACATTTAAATTTAGAATAAATTCAGGATAGCAGTAGTAAATGTATTATTTTTTTGTAAAAAAAACTAGACTGAGCGTGTATTTTTTGCATTACGACGAATAAAAGTAAAAAAATGTTGTTTATTTAAATTTTATGGTTACTTTTGCACCCAATTTTAACAAATAAATATTGTATTTATGAATCATTATGAAACTGTTTTCATTTTAAATCCCGTTTTATCTGAGGTTCAGGTGAAGGAAACAGTAACGAAATTTGAAGAATTTCTTACTAGTAGAGGAGCTGAAATGGTATCGAAAGAGGATTGGGGTCTGAAAAAAATGGCTTACGAAATCCAAAATAAAAAAAGTGGTTTTTATCACTTATTCGAATTCAAAGTAGCTGGAGAAGTTCTAATTGCTTTTGAAACTGAATTTAGACGTGACGAAAGAGTTATGCGTTTCTTAACTGTAAGTTTAGACAAACATGCTATTTCATGGGCTGAAAGAAGAAGAGCCAAATTAAAATCTACTAAAGCTTAATTATTATGTCTACAATAGAGCAATCTGCAAAAGGAAAAAAAGACGGAGATATCAGATATTTAACGCCTTTAAACATTGAAACTAACAAAACTAAAAAGTACTGTCGTTTCAAAAAATCAGGAATCAAATATATCGATTATAAAGATGCTGATTTCTTATTGAAATTCGTTAATGAGCAAGGAAAAATTCTTCCTCGTCGTTTAACTGGAACTTCATTAAAATACCAAAGAAAAGTTTCTGTAGCTGTAAAAAGAGCTCGTCACTTAGCTTTAATGCCATACGTGGCCGATTTATTAAAATAATTAAAAACTCTAGTCGCTGGTTTTCTGTTAAAGCAGAACCTAACTTCTAAAATATAAGGACAACAACATGGAACTTATTTTAAAACAAGACGTACAAAACTTAGGATTTAAAGATGATGTAGTATCTGTAAAACCTGGTTACGGTCGTAACTTTTTAATTCCTCAAGGTTTTGCTAGTTTAGCAACTCCTTCTGCTAAAAAAGTTTTAGCTGAAAATCTAAAACAAAGAGCACATAAAGAAGCTAAAGTTGTTGCTGATGCAAAAGCATTAGCTGAAACTATTAAAGCTCTTGAAATTAAACTTACTGCAAAAGCTGGTGGAGAGAAACTTTTTGGTTCTATCACAAACATCGACATTGCTGAAGCTTTAGAGAAATCAGGTAACGCTATTGATAGAAAATTTATCACAAGTGGTATCGTAAAACGTACAGGAAAATATACTGCTAGCATCCGTTTACACAGAGATGTTATCGTTGAATTACCATACGAGATTATCGCTGAAAAATAACATTTTGTTAACTTCTTGTTAATAAAATATAAAAACCACTCTTAGGAGTGGTTTTTTTTTGTCTAATTTTGAGTTAACCAACTAACTCAAAATCAGTAAAATGAAAAAAATCTTTGCATTAGTATTATGTGTGCTCTCATTAGCTGTCGCTACCGGGCAAACAACGACCTCGAGTATTAAGGGTATTGTAAAGAGTTCATCAAATGAACTATTACCAGGTGCTAGTATTTTGGCGATTCATACCCCTACAGGAACTAAATATTCAGCTGTTTCCAATGAAGATGGAAGATTTAGTATTTTGAATATGAGAATTGGAGGTCCGTATAAAATTACGGTAACTTTTGTGGGCTTTCAAAACCAGGAATATCACGATATAAATCTTGATTTAGGGAAACCTTTTAATCTTGCTGTTCAATTAGAAGATGCGAGTCAGGCTTTAGAAGAGGTTAAAATTGTCTCTAAGGATAAGGTTTTTAAAAGCGGAAAAACCGGTGCAGAAACTACAATTGGCAGAAGAGAATTAACTGCATTGCCTACAATTTCAAGATCGGCTGAAGATTTTACCCGTTTAGAGCCAACTGCAAGCGGCGGTTCTTTTGGAGGAAGAAACGATCAGTATAATAATTACTCTTTAAACGGAGCAGTTTTTAATAATCCTTTTGGATTGGATGCTGCAACTCCGGGAGGTCAAACCGGCGCCCAGCCAATTTCATTAGATGCAATCGAACAGATTCAGGTTGCTACGGCTCCTTATGATGTTACGTTATCCGGTTTTACAGGAGCTTCTGTTAATGCGGTTACTAAATCAGGAACAAATGAATTTCACGGTACTGCTTATGCATTTTACAGAGATCAGGATTTGACCGGGGATAAAATTAAAGGCGAAAAAATATTCGTTCCAACGTTAGAGCAAACTCAGGCGGGTTTTAGCTTAGGTGCGCCAATTATTAAAGACAAATTATTCATTTTCGGAAATTTCGAAATTGACAGAAGAAGTGATTTAGGATCTAATTTTGTGGCTAATAATAATGATGGTGTTACTGGAATTAATGAGTCGAGAGTTATGGAATCTGATTTAATTGCAGTTTCGAATGCTTTGGCAAAATTAGGATATAATACTGGTGCATATCAGGGTTTTATTCATAAATCAGATTCTAATAAAGGAATTATTAAGCTAGATTGGAATATAAATGATAATCATAAACTGGCTGTTATTTATAATTTTCTGGATGCTTCAAAAGATAAAACTGCTCACCCAACTGCACTTGGTTTCAGGGGGCCAAATGCTTCTATTTTGCAATTTCAAAATTCGGGATATCAAATCAATAATAACTTAAGTTCTTTTTTAGTTGAGCTAAATTCAAAATTCAGCGAAAGCGTTTCGAATAAGTTACAGGCAGGATATTCGCATTTTAATGATTACAGAGTGCCATTTTCAGTTCCGGCTCCGGTAATTAATATTCAGGATGGGGCAGGTTCTAATTATATTATTGCAGGTCATGAGCCATTTTCTATCAATAATACTTTAGATCAAAAGGTGATTCAAATTACAGACAATTTGACTTATACGGTTGGTAAACATGCTTTTACTTTTGGTTCTTCTTTCGAAAAATTCAAATTTGAAAATTCATTTAATTTAGCCGGTTATGATAATTTTGGCAACCCAAATGGATATGCAGGTACTTTTTTTACGCCGTATTTTACCACGCAGGATTTTCTGAATGATGCAGCTAAACCTTTTGCTACAAGTATTATTGCACAAAACCTTCAATATGCGCAAAATGTTTTTAATACTAAAAGTAATTTTGCTGTTGGTGCAGATGGTGGGTGGAAACTGGCTGAATTAAACGTTGGTCAATTGGCATTTTATGCGCAAGATGATTTTAGTGTGAATGATGATTTTAAATTATCTGTGGGTTTAAGAATAGATAAGCCATTGTATTTTAATACTGCAGATTTGATTCAGAAATATATTGATACAGATAATGGTGGTGCAGGAAGAAATAATAATATCGATTATTATGATCCGCAAACAGGTCAGGCAGTTAAGTTAATTTCTACAGATTTACCAAGTGATAAAATTCTTTGGTCGCCTAGAGTTGGTTTTAACTGGGATGTAAAAGGAGATGCAACTTCTCAGCTTCGTGGAGGATCTGGAGTTTTTACGGGAAGAATTCCTTTTGTTTGGTTAGGAAATCAGGTTAGTGGTGCTGATGACAGCTTTTTGCAAATTATGGATCCGAATTATAAATGGCCTCAAGTGTGGAGAACAAGTTTAGGTTTTGACCATAGATTTAAAAGTAATTATATACTTACTCTTGATTTGTCTTATAATAAGGATATTAATGCCGTACAGGTTCAAAACTGGGGATTAAAACCTCCCACAGGAACATTGGCTGGTGTCGATAACAGAGCAATTTATGTTGCAGCAGATCATGGTGCAAACAATGCTTATGTAATGACTAATTCAAAGAAAGGAAGTGCTTTTAATGCAACGGTTAAAGTGCAAAAGAACTTTGAAAATGGTTTGTATGCAAGTGTTGCTTATAATTATTTAAAATCAAAAGACGTAAATTCTATTGAAGCTGAAATTACCGGAGATGCTTTTGCTTTTAATCCTGCTTTAGGAAATGTAAATAATGCTGTTTTATCGAATTCTAAATATGGAGACAATCATCGTTTTATTGGAGTTGCTTCAAAAAAATGGAAATACGGAAAAGATAAATGGGCTACTACAGTTTCTACGTTTTTAGAGTATGCTCAGGGCGGACGTTTTAATTATACTTATGGAGGAGATATCAATGGTGATGGTTCTGCTGTAAACGATTTAATTTATATACCAACAACGGCAGAAATTGCTCTGATGAATTTTAGCGGAGCAGGTCAGGCTGAGGCATTTGATAAATTTATCTATCAGGATAAGTACATGAAAAACAGAAGAGGGCAGTATGCAGACCGTTATGGTGCAATATCTCCCTGGAGAGGAAGATGTGATCTTAAACTGATGCAGGATTATAATTTTAAATTTTCATCTGCGTCTGAAAAAAAGAATACTATTCAGTTTAGTATTGATATTTTGAATTTTGGAAATTTAATAAATTCTAATTGGGGAGTTGTTCAGGTGCCAACAAGCGTTCAGCCCATTGGTGTGAAAGTTGTGGGAAATACTCCAACGTATACATTCAATAATACTCCAACCAAGACATTTAGTTACGATGCGAGTTTAACATCGAGATGGCAGGCTCAGTTTGGTATCAGATACATTTTTTAAAGAAAAAAAAGTTATAAATTTGCCCTCGCATTCGTGAGGGCTTTTTTATGGATAATAAAATTTTATAAAAGCTCTTTTAAGAGTGTTTTAATACAAAAATAAACAATGAAATACGCAAGATTAACAAAAGAGCAATTTGATGAATTGCACGCAGAATTCGCTAGTTTTTTAGCTACTCAGGCAATTGATAGGGCAGAGTGGGATTCTCTTAAATTAAATAAACCGGAAGTTGCAGAACAGGAGTTAGATGTTTTTTCAGATTTAATTTGGGAAGGTGTTTTATCAAGAGCTGAATATTTAGAGCATTTCTCTAAAAATCATATCTTTTTATTTCAGTGTTTTGAAGAACATGTTCAGTCGATTGTATTGAAATCATTGGTTCCGGAAACTGATTTTTTGACTAAAGATGGTTTACAATGGCTGAGTGATAATATGTTTACTGAGAACATTGAAATGAAAGTTGGAAAAAAAGTATTTACTGAAGATAGAAATGCATCTATTTTTGAATTAATTCAACAAGGAGCATTTTTAAGTGACGGACAATTGTTTACTCAAATTAATACTATTATTGAGTCTTAATTTTGGATTATAGAATATTTTAAGAGGTAAATGATTGACTATTAAATTGTTTATCTCTTTTTAATTTTTTTAACTTTTGTTTATACTTTTTAATTTTTTTTCATCCGTATTTCTACGCGTTTTTTTTAAATTATTTAAGGAATTTGTATTTGTGTAGAAAAATACAGGTTTTATTCTTCGTTTTTGCTCTTTTACCTTAATTTCAACCGATTAGAACGCTTAAAAAGTAGGTTTTTACTTATTTTGTTGAAAGATTATGAAAAAATTAGTTTTTTTTTATGATAACTCTAATAGTCATTATTACCCTAAAACTGTTGGTTTTTCTCGTATTTTGAAGTTTTTTTGAGGTCAGTACTTTTCTTAAAATTAAAAAAATGAGAATTTTATGCTTGTTTTGTAAGTTTGTTTTCTTTAATTTTAGAATAGAAAAGTTAAACAAAATGTTTTTTTTGTACTTTTTCAAAAACAGCTAAAATTAAGTTATTTGATTACTTTTTTAAAAATTAGTACAAATTTTGATTTTACGTTTTTGTTGGAATTTAAAGTTGAAAATTTTACTAATAATTTAATTAGTTTGCTTATGGAATTGACAATTACTTTCTTCATCAAGTTTGCATTAGGTATCCATATTATTTTAGCTTTATTTTTTATTCTTCTGAATAAAATTAAGTTTATCCCCAAACTTGATCTTACTTCATTGGTAGATTTATTTCATAACTTTTTACATTATATTAATTTTTCATTCCCGAACCCCAGTCAGTGTTCGAGTTAATGAATAGTATTCCTGTGTTTATATTTCTATAAATCCGAAATATTTTATACGAACGATACTCCATTCGATATTTAGAACAGAATTCTAAATATATAGATTGACTAATCAACTTTCTATAGCTATTGAATCATGGTATTATAAATTATAATAGAATACCCCCTCAATTCTATCTAAACGTAAATTTTCTTTGACGAAAATTAAACCTTCTACAAATCACTCCTTTAAGAAGTCTGATTAAAATCAGTATTTCTCAAAAGTTTTGAGCTATTTTCTATTCAGACAGGATAGAAGATGCTCTTCAGTATGCTTCGGTATACTTAATACAATATAATTTTTTTAATGAAATTTAATTTATTGTCTTAGTTACTAAGACTTTAAGTTTATGGTTTAACTAATTGAGTTTTAGTGTTTTTTGAATTGCTTAAGCGTACGTGCTTATTGCAAGAGGTATTTTATTGTCCATTTTCTAATCTTCCAAATTATGAAAAAAAATTTTACTTTTTGTAGTCTCAACTTTCAGAAGAGATTATTCGGACTGCTACTTTTCTTCTTATTATGCACTAATGTATTTTCTCAGACTATTTGCAGACCAGTGTCTCAAACAAATAGTCAAGGGGGATTTTTGTGCTTAGGATTAAATGTTAATAGTCCAGCCAACGCTTATGACAGCGCAGGCTTAACGACTTTTGCAACCCTGACAAATTCTGTTGGTGTAAGCTGTTTCGTCGAAGAAACAATGACCTTGAACCAGACGGCTAAAGCAGGAGATCAAATTGCAATTTATTTTGGTACAGGAAATGGTTTGCTGGATCTTGGATTATTATCTAATGCATCACTTCAAACCAAAATGTCAGGTACAAATGTAGGTTCAAGTGTGACTTTGAATGACCCGAGTTTGAATTTGATTTTTTTATTAGGAAACACTGTTGGGGTTGCAAAATATACCTTAACAGGCGATGCAAATCAAGTACAAATTAAAGTTGGAGGGATTTTAAGTCTTTTACTCAGCTTACGAATTTATGATGTTCGTTTAGAATTTGTACAGCCAACAGTTACTGGCGGTTTATCACAAACTGTTTGTGCCGGATCTGCGACAACGCTTACAGCTACTCCAGCCGCAGGAACTACGCTTGAATGGTATAGTTCAGCGGCGTCGACAGTACCATTAGCAACAGGAAATACTTACACAACTCCTGTTTTAAATGCTAATACTACCTATTATATTGGTATTTCCCGAGCTGCGGGATGTGAAGGCAATGTTCGAGTACCAGTTGTTCTTAATGTTTCTAACCCAGTCGCACCGGCGGTTAATAACGCTGGGACTGTTATTTGTTCTACAGGAGCAACTCAGCAGACCACTTTAACGCTTTTAAATCCTATTCCGGGAACGACATACTCATGGTATTCTGTTCCAAGTGGCGGAGCAGCATTAACAACCGGAACAACATATTCACCTACTGTGCCTTTGGGTACTACAACCTTTTATGTCGAAGGTGCGATAGGCAGTTGTAAAAGTCCTACACGAACTGCAGTTAATGTAGTTTCTACAGCAGTTCCTGCAACACCAACAGTTTTAACGCAAAGTGTTACGATTCAGTCCGGTCAAAATGCAACTCTAAATGCAGAAACTTCTGAACCCGGAGCGCAATTAAATTGGTATGATGTTGCTACAGGCGGAACACCAGTTGCAACAAATACACCAAATTTTACGACACCTATTTTAACTGCAACAACAACATATTATGTTGAAGCTCAAAGCTCAAACGGCAATTGTGTTAGTGCAGTAAGAGTTCCTGTAACAGTTACGGTTCAGTCCGCTTTAGGCGGATGTCATGAAGCTAGCAGCCAGCAGACAACACAAAATGGTTTGTGTTTATTGTGTAGTTCCACAAATCCAAATAATTCTGTAGATGGAAATACTGCAACTGCAGCGAGACTTACCGTTCCTCTTGGTTTAATTAATGGATGGATTCAGCAGACATTGCAATTTACTAATCCGGGTAAAACGGGTGACATCGTTGATGTTGAATTAGAGATACCAGGCGGATTAACCAATCTTTCATTATTAGGACAGATTAGTCTGGCAACGTATAATGGAGCAACGTATAATAATGACAGAATTTCAATTGACAATCCGTCAATTATTTTGCAAGCATTAAGCGGAGACCGTTTTAGAGCAAGCGTGACTGCGGGAGCAAATTTTGATCGTGTAGAAATTCGATTAGGAGGTTTGGTTGCTTTAGTCGCAAATTTAGATATTTATCAGGCAACCTATAGATATAAAGCTCCGGCTATAACAGGAAATACAACTGTTTGCAGCGGACAAACGACAACATTAACCGCCGTTCTTGCTGTTGGTGAAACTGTTAATTGGTATAGCGCAGCGACTGGTGGAGCCTCATTAGCTTCTACAGCTGCATTTACAACTCCGGTTTTAACAACAGGAACAACTTATTATGTTGAAATAACAAGAAATGGCTGTGTTAACAGTGAAAGAAACCCGGTTCAGGTTCTGGTAGATAATCCGGTATTGCCTGTAGTTGATGTTTCACCATCAACAATATGCAGCGGACAATCAGCTACATTAAGTGTTCAGACTCCAGTAGTTGGTACTACTTATAATTGGTATGATGCTGCATCTGGAGGAAATTTACTATTTACAGGAACTTCATTTACGACACCGGCTTTAACAGCAAATACAAATTATTATGTTGAAGCAGTTATTGGAAGTTGTTCAACTCCAACACGTACAGCTGTAAATCTTACCATTAATCCGCTGCCTGCTGTACCAACTTTTGCTTCTTCAAATGTTATTATACAATCTGGACAAACAATTGCATTATCGGTTTCTAATCCTGTTGCAGGAGTGAAATATAATTGGTATGATGTTCCAACAGGAGGTATATCTGTAGCTTTAAATACCACATCATATACTCCAAGCCCTGTTTTAACGGCTAATAAAACATATTATGTTGAAGCTGTCGACGCAGTGACTGATTGTACAAATCCAGTAAGAGGAGTTATTAATGTTATTGTAATAGATAATGTTAGTACTTGTTTACAAGCTGGTTCTCAAATAACAAGTACAGGTGGTTTGTGTATTTTGTGTACTTCTGCTAATCAAAATGATTCTGTGGATGGTGATATAAGTACATTTGCAGAACTTACCGCACCACTTGGTGTTACAGGTTACATTCAGCAGCTTTTGACTTTTGCTACGCCAGGCCAGACAGGAGATATAATTGATATTGAATTAGAAATACCTGGTGGATTAACCAATGGTACATTATTAGGAGCGGTTAGTCTGGCAACTTTTAATGGGGTAACGTATAATAATGACAGGGTTACAATTACCAATAATTTATTGAACCTTCAACCATTGTCAGGAAATAGATTTAAAGCAAGTTTTACTGCAACTGCACCATTTGATAAGGTTGAGGTAAGATTAGGAGGTGTGGCAACAGCATTAGCTAATTTGTACATTTATCAAGCTTCTTACAGATTTCCAAATGCGGTAATAACAGGAGCTTCGGCGCCAATTTGTTCAGGACAGACAGCTTCTTTAACGGCTTCTTCTACAGGAACAGAAACCTTTACCTGGTATGATGCACCAACAGGAGGAAACATTGTTGCAGTTAATCCAACGGCTTCTTTAACATCTACTACAACATATTATTTAGAAGCAACTCGTGGAGGAACTTGTATTAATAGTTTACGTCAGGCTGTTACCGTTACAGTATTGTCAATTCCTACAGATGCCGATGTTATAATTACAACTCCAGTTGAGGCTACTTGTGCGGGAGATGCGGTTTTAACCCCAACATCATCAACAATTACAGGAGCTGAGTTTAGATATTATACGGATCAAAATAAAACTCAGGAAATTATAACTGGAACTACTGTAGCGAGTCAGCCGGGAGTAACATTTACCAAAAATGCTATAACTGGAGAACTTACTATTGCAGGCTTAAATGCTGCAGGAGCACCTTATAATTACTTTGTCTCAATTTTAAATGGAGGTACTTGTGAGAATGTAAATGGAACATTAAAACAAGTAATCGTTAATTTTCCTTCAACTACTGTTTTAAATGTAAATGCTACGTTGACAGGTTGTGGAAGTGCTAATTTAAGAAATGCGATAACTAATTTTGATTCAACAGGAAATACAACCTATACTTTCTATGATTCATCAAATAATGTAATAACTTCAGATGCTGCGGCTAATATTACAATAAGTGGTGTTTATTCAATTTTGGCTCAGGGTAATGGGGTTACTTGTCCTTCGGTTAAGCGATCTGTCACTGTGACAATAAATGCATTGCCAAGCTTGGTTGTAACAAACCCATCAGAATCAGTAAATATAGGTTCAAATGTTACCTTAACAGCGGTTTCAACAGGAACAATTTCATGGTTTGATCCACACGGAAATCCTTTAACCGGACCAACATTTACTACTGGGGTTTTAAACACACCGGGAGTTTATACTTATACAGTTGTTGCCAGCGATGGAATTTGTTCTGCAACTGCAACAAAAGTGATTAATGTAATTGATCTTAGCAAATGTCAGTCTTTAACAGAAAGAGTTTATGCCACTGCACAAACATCTGGATCAATAATTACAGGAAGTGTTACTGACGGAGCAAATGCAGTTGACGGTAATCCGCAGACATTCTCAACTATTACTACAGGGGTAGGACTTTTAGGAGTTGGTACAACCTGGCAAAATTTAACCTGGCCGGCACCTATTGTAAAAGGAACACCGGTAACTATTAAATTAGGTTCTGAATCCACCGTATTAGCGGTTGGTCAAAATCTATCAGTAATAGGGACTATAGGCGGTGTTGACATTGGAACAATGCAGCCCGTATCTGGTTCATTATTGAATTTAATTCCCGGAGACAATACCTTTGAGTTTACTTTTGTTCCTTCAGATGCTTCGGGCCCGCAGAATTATGACGGAATACGTATTCAGTCAGCTTCACTTTTAAGTGTTGTTCAAAATACAAAAGTATTCGATGCTCATTATAACAAATCGGCTTCAAGTGCAGTTTGTACGCCTGGAGATATTCGTGATATTTTTTATGGCGCAACTGATTTGGGAGCCTTAACTGTTATAGGTACAGTAGGAGTGAGCGATGCATGGAATGTTGCAGACAATGATATTGCAACTTTTGCTACAATGTACAGCGGAGCAGGGGTTTTGGCCGCAGCTGACTTAACAGTTGAATTTAAAACACCATCAGTTGTAACTGATACACTGAGAATTGTCATTTCAAGACCAGGTTCAATTTTAAGTGTTAATTTATTAAATGGATTTACTATTCAGCGTTACTTAGGAAGTGTTGCCGTTGGAGCGCCAATTGACAATTCAAGTCCATTTTTTAGCTCAAACTTATTGCCGGGAAATACAATGGCAATGGTTTTGGTTTCTTCACCAACAGCAGAACCATACGATAGAGTAAGAATTCGTTTAGGAGGAACTGTAGGAGTATTAGATTTATTAAGAGTTCATACAGTAGACAGAGTTGCAAACACAACTGTAATAGGAGCCGATCCGGATAATAAAATAACGGTCTGCCCTGGAACAGATATAACGCTTCAGATACCTGAAGAAGCCTGTTCAACCTATATTTGGTATGATTCTCCAACAGGCGGAACTCAATTAGCTACCGGTCAAACTTATACAGTTCCGGCAATATTAGCTCCTGGTACATATAAATATTATATTCAGTCAATTCGTTATGGTTGTCCAGCCTTAGAAAGAGGTGAAGTTACTGTAGTAGTGAGAGCAACTACTCCTGCAAGTGCAATAGCAAATGTGACAATAAACGGAGGAAATAACAATATAATTTGTACCGAAGATGGTAAAGTAACTCTGGATGCGATTTTAAATGCTTTGCCTGTACTTACTAATCCTGTATATCACTGGTATAAATTCGATGGTACAACAAGTCAGTTAGTTGTGGGCGAAACAACTTCAAAATTAGTATTGACAGGATTAGTTCCCGGAACTTATACTTATTATGTTGGAGTTAGCTCAGATGAGTTTTGTGAAACTATGGAAGCTGATAGAAAACAAGTAACATTCACGATTTTACCAACTTCACTTGAAACTGATATTGTGATAGACAATGCTTCTATTTGTCATGATACAGATGCAGTATTGACACCAACAAGCTCTTTAACAAATCCAGTATTCTTCTGGTATTTAGATGCTAATAAAACACAGCCTATCGTTAGTGGAGTAAGTGGCGGAGTAACCTATACAATAAGTGGTACCGGAACTTTAACCGCCTCAGGTTTGACAACAGCTATGAGTCCTATTACTTATTATGTAGCTGTGGCAAGTGACAATACATGTCAGAATAAAAATGGTGAACTTAAAAAAGTAACCGTAATTGTTAATGATCCTCCTACGCCAACGACTAATGATACAACGCAGGATTTCTGTTTAGTAAACAATCCAACCGTTGCAAATCTTCAGGTAAATGAGGCAAATGTAGTTTGGTACAATGTATCAACAGGGGGAATAGCGCTGGCAACAACAGCTGCTTTGGCAAATGGTCCTTATTATGCGGCGATTTTAGATCCTGCGACTAGTTGTGAAAGTTCAGTTCGATTGTTAGTAACTGTAACCGTATCTGATCCTGGAACACCTGTAATAACTAAAACGTCTCAGGATTTCTGTTTAGTAAACGCTCCAACATTTGCATCAATTGATGTAAGTCCGGCAACCAATATTGTTTGGTACAATGCTTTAACCGGAGGAAATTTAATTCCATCAGCTACAGTATTAACATCTGGAACGTATTACGCAGCAATAAAAGATCCGACAACAACTTGTGAGAGTAAAGTTAGATTACCCATTACAATTAGTGTGACTGATCCGGGAACACCAGTAATTACCAAAACAACGCAAGATTTCTGTTTAGTAAATGCTCCTACATTTGCATCAATTGATGTAAGTCCAGCGACAAATATTGTTTGGTACAATACTTTAACCGGAGGAAATTTAATTCCACCAAACACAGCATTAACATCAGGAACTTATTACGCAGCGATCAAAGATCCAACAACAACTTGCGAGAGTAAAGTTAGATTAGCGATTGTAATTAATGTAACAGATCCTGGAATACCAGTAATTACTAAAACAACTCAAGATTTCTGTTTAGTAAATGCACCGACATTTGCATCAATTGATGTAAGTCCTGCAACAAATATTGTTTGGTACGATGCTTTAACCGGCGGAAACTTGATTCCACCAAACACAGTATTAACAACTGGAACGTATTACGCAGCGATAAAAGATCCAGTAACTACTTGTGAAAGTAAAGTTAGATTAGCGATCAACATCAGCGTGACAGATCCGGGAACACCAGTAATTACCAAAACAACGCAAGATTTCTGTTTAGTAAATGCTCCAACATTTGCATCAATTGATGTAAGTCCGGCAACCAATATTGTTTGGTACAATGCTTTAACCGGAGGAAATTTAATTCCATCAGCTACAGTATTAACATCTGGAACGTATTACGCAGCAATAAAAGATCCGACAACAACTTGTGAGAGTAAAGTTAGATTACCCATTACAATTAGTGTGACTGATCCGGGAACACCAGTAATTACCAAAACAACGCAAGATTTCTGTTTAGTAAATGCTCCTACATTTGCATCAATTGATGTAAGTCCAGCGACAAATATTGTTTGGTACAATACTTTAACCGGAGGAAATTTAATTCCACCAAACACAGCATTAACATCAGGAACTTATTACGCAGCGATCAAAGATCCAACAACAACTTGCGAGAGTAAAGTTAGATTAGCGATTGTAATTAATGTAACAGATCCTGGAATACCAGTAATTACTAAAACAACTCAAGATTTCTGTTTAGTAAATGCACCGACATTTGCATCAATTGATGTAAGTCCGGCAACCAATATTGTTTGGTACGATGCTTTAACCGGCGGAAACTTGATTCCACCAAACACAGTATTAACAACTGGAACGTATTACGCAGCGATCAAAGATCCAACAACAACTTGCGAAAGTAAAGTTAGATTAGCGATCAACATCAGCGTGACTGATCCGGGAACACCAGTAATTACCAAAACAACTCAGAATTTCTGTTTAGTAAACGCTCCGACATTTGCATCAATTGATGTAAGTCCGGCAACCAATATTGTTTGGTACAATACTTTAACCGGCGGGAATTTAATTCCACCAACCACAGCATTAACAAGCGGAACCTATTACGCGGCGATAAAAGATCCAACAACAACTTGCGAAAGTAAAGTTAGATTAGCGATCAACATCAGCGTGACTGATCCTGAAGCACCGGTAATTACAAAAACAACGCAGAATTTCTGTTTGATTGACGCACCAACATTTGCAACGATCGATGTAAGTCCAGAAGTTGCTGCAAACATTGTTTGGTACAATGTTTTAACCGGAGGGACCATGATTCCATCCACAACAGCATTAACAAGCGGAACTTATTATGCAGCGATGAAAGATCCAATAACAACTTGTGAGAGTAAAGTTAGATTAGCTATCAACATCAGCGTGACTGATCCTGGAATACCGGTAATTACAAAAACAACTCAGAATTTCTGTTTAGTAAATGCTCCGACATTTGCATCAATTGATGTAAGTCCGGCAACAAATATTGTTTGGTACGATGCTTTAACCGGAGGAAATTTAATTCCATCTATAACAGCATTAACAACGGGGACCTATTATGCAGCGATCAAAGATCCAATAACAACTTGCGAAAGTAAAGTTAGATTAGCGATCAACATCAGCGTAACTGATCCTGGAACACCAGTAATTACTAAAACAACTCAAGATTTCTGTTTAGTAAATGCGCCAACATTTGTATCAATTGATGTAAGTCCGGCAACCAATATTGTTTGGTACAATACTTTAACCGGCGGGAATTTAATTCCACCAACCACAGCATTAACAAGCGGAACATATTACGCAGCGATCAAAGATCCAGCAACAACTTGCGAAAGTAAAGTTAGATTAGCGATCAACATCAGCGTGACTGATCCTGAAGCACCAGTAATTACAAAAACAACTCAGAATTTCTGTTTGATTGATGCGCCAACGTTTGCAACGATTGATGTAAGTCCAGAAGTTGCTGCAAACATTGTTTGGTACAATGCTTTAACCGGAGGGAATATGATTCCATCCACCACAGCATTAACAAGCGGAACTTATTATGCAGCGATGAAAGATCCAATAACAACTTGCGAAAGTAAAGTTAGATTAGCGATTGTAATTAATGTAACAGATCCTGGAACACCGGTAATTACCAAAACAACTCAGAATTTCTGTTTGATTGATGCGCCAACATTTGCAACAATTGATGTAAGTCCTTCAACAAATATTGTATGGTACGATGCTTTAACCGGCGGAAATTTAATTCCATCAGCTACAGCATTAACAACCGGAACGTATTACGCAGCGATCAAAGATCCAATAACAACTTGCGAGAGTAAAGTTAGATTAGCGATCAACATCAGCGTGACTGATCCTGGAACACCAGTAATTACAAAAACAACGCAGAATTTCTGTTTAGTAAACGCTCCAACATTTGCATCAATTGATGTAAGTCCTTCAACAAATATTGTATGGTACGATGCTTTAACCGGCGGAAATTTAATTCCATCCACAACGACATTAACAACCGGAACGTATTACGCGGCAATCAAAGATCCAACAACAACTTGCGAAAGTAAAGTTAGATTAGCGATCAACATCAGCGTGACTGATCCGGGAACACCAACAACAACAGCTGCAACTCAGGTTTTCTGTTCAGGTGTTTTACCTAAAGTTTCTAATATTCAGGTAAACGAAGCTAATGTAGTTTGGTATAGCACTATGACAGGAGGAACAGCAATTGCACCAACAACAGCATTAGTAAGCGGAGATTACTTTGGAGCCATAAAAGATCCGGTAACGGGTTGTGAAAGTAAAACCAGATTAAAAGTTACAATTACTATTGGAAACACAGTTAATCCAACAACAACAGATACTACTCAAGATTTCTGTTCAACAAATGCACCAACAGTTGCAAGTATTCAGGTAAACGAACCTAATGTAGTTTGGTATACCGCTTCAACAGGAGGAACAGTAATTCCGGCAACGACGGCTTTAACTACTGGTATTTATTACGGAAATATTATAGATCCGATAACAGGATGTGAGAGCACAACTCGTTTACAAATTACTGTTACAGTTTCAAATCCGAGTCCAACACCAACAACTACAGATGCTTCGCAAGACTTTTGTTCAATAAATGCACCAAAAGTTTCTAATATTCAGGTAAACGAAGCAAACGTAATTTGGTATAGTACAGCAACTGGCGGAACAGCAATTGCACCAACAACAGCATTAGCGACAGGAACATATTACGGTGTTGTTTCAAGCAATTCTGGCTGCGAAAATCCAGTTAGATTAGCGGTTGCAGTAAGTGTAAATACACCGGGTGTTATTACTACACCAAAACCAACACAAACATTCTGTTTATCAGCAGTGCCAACATTAGCAAGCATATTGGTAAACGAGTCTAATGTAGTTTGGTATGCCTCTGCAACTGGTGGTACACCATTAGCAATAAATACACCATTAACAGCAACTACATACTATGCAGGTGCTTTAAATAATACAACTAATGGTTGTGATAGCGCTACGAGATTAGGAATAGTAGTTAATTTTGAAAACGATGCTTTAGTACAATTAGCAACTACAGACGATACACCATGTGTTTTCAAAGCAGTTACTTATTCAATAGCAAACGGAAAATCAAATTATGTTTGGTCAATTACTAACGGAACAATAGTTTCTGGCGGAGGAACCGCAGACGGATCTGTAACAGTTTCATGGTCTGATATCGGGCCGGGTAAAGTTCAGGTAACATATACCAATACTTGTAATGAAACAACAACAAAATCGTTGAACGTTACAGTAGCCACATGTTCTGATTTAACTATTACCAATACCGTTAGCAATCTAACACCAAATTTTGGTGATGTAGTAACATTTACCGTTACGGTAAACAATGTTGGAGAAGGTAGTTTTATAAATACTATAGTTAGTGAGTTAATACCAAGCGGACTTAGTTTAGTAAGTTCTAATACAACAGCAGGCACATACGATCCGAATACACACCTTTGGACAATTCCAACTTTGAATTCCGGACAGAGTGTTGTACTAACAATTACCGCAGAAGTATTACCAAACGGTACTTATACAAATGTTGCCACTATCGAAGTTTCAACTCCACAAGATGTTGATGCAGCAAATAACTCGGCTTCTGTTACATTACAGCCAATTTGTTTGACAGTTTATAATGAGTTCACTCCAAATAATGATGGATCAAATGATCTCTTTAGAATTGATTGTATCGAATCATATCCAGATAATGAGTTGAAAGTATTTAACAGATACGGTTCATTAGTATATAGTAAACAGCATTATGAAAATGATTGGGACGGAACTGCCAATGTATCAGGAGTTGTTAATAGAGGAGATATGTTGCCAACAGGTACTTATTTTTATGTGATAACCATTGGAGATGGATCGGTTAAAAAAGGATGGTTATCTATTATGAGATAAGCGTTGCTATTAATCATCTAATTAATTAAACTAAATAAGTATCGTTATGAAACTATATATAAAATCATTAGAAACGTATTTCATTTTAATATGTTCTTTTATCACAGTTTGTGCCAGTGCACAACAGGATCCCGAGTATACACAGTATATGTATAACACTATGGCGGTAAATCCGGCTTATGCCGGATCTACCGGCACATTAGACGCAACACTTTTGCACCGTTCACAATGGGTTGGTATTTCCGGAGCACCGGAAACACAATCATTTTCTGTTCACTCACCGCTTCGAAATGAGAATATTGGTTTAGGATTAAGTGTTGTTAATGACAAAATTGGTCCTTCAAGCGAATTGTATCTGGACGCAAACTTTGCTTATTCAATAGCGCTGGGTTATGAACAAAGATTAGCCTTTGGGTTAAAAGCCGGTATGAGAATGATGGATATAGATTGGTCAAAAGGGAGGTATTATGATAATAATGATGTTTTGTTAAATCAAAATATTAATAATCAGGTAAAATTAGCGATTGGAGCAGGTGTTTACTATTATACCAATAAATGGTATGTGGGACTTTCAATTCCTAGCTTTATTCAAAGTGATTATTATAACGACGTTCAGCAATCTATTAATTATGATCGTTTACATTATTATTTAATGGGAGGTTATGTTTTTGATTTGAATCCGAATTTGAAATTTAAACCGGCATTTTTAGTAAAAGCAGTGAGTGGAGCGCCACTTACTGCAGATATTTCGGCAAATTTTATGATTGCTGAAAAATTTGTTATTGGGGGATCTTATAGAACAGATGATTCTATAAGTATCCTGGCGGGTTTTCAAATATCTAAAAGCTTCTATTTAGGATATGCTTTTGATTATACGGTAAGTCAATTGAACAAATACAATGATGGAACACATGAATTCATCTTGAAATATCAATTCAATAAGGGTGAAAGAAAAATTAGATCCCCACGATTCTTCTAAAAATATAACCTATGAAAAAATTATATATCCTGAGTTTAGTATTGAGTTTTACATTTGGTTTAGCTCAGACAAATCTAAAAAAAGCGGATGCCCTGTTTAGAAATTATTCTTATGTTGACGCTTCAAAAGCATACGAAGAATGTTTGCAAAACATAAAAAATCCATCCGCTCAAACGTTGAAGAATGCTGCCGACTCTTATTATTTTATTTCAGATGCCAGAAATGCAGAAAAATGGTATAAAAAATTATATGAAGCACAAGGCAACAACTTGACAGACATTTATTATTTGCGTTACATTCAGACCATGAAAGCCAACATGGATTATGATGAAGCAGATAAAATAACAAAAGAATATCTGAATAAAAAAGGAGACAAAAACGAGATCAATCGCTACGTTGCTCAAAAAACGCAAATGGATAGTTTGTCTAAAGTAAAATCTCTTTACACCATAAAAAATTTAGATATTAATACCAGTAAATCTGATTTTGGAGCTACTTTTTATCAAGACAAAATAGTCTTTACATCTGCCAGAGATACCACAAAATTCAGTCAAAAATTATACAGTTGGAACAACCAGCCGTTTCTGAATTTATATATCGCTGAACGAAATCCTGCAGATGGAAGTTTGTTTAGTGAAAAAGTATTTCTTCCAAACGTAATGACTAAATATCACGAAGCAACTGCGAGTTTTGATGCCAGCGGAAAAACAATTTATTATTCTACAAATATCGTAAAGAAAAATAAATTGGTTATTGATCAGGAAAAAGTCAATAATTTTCAAATCATAAAAGGTGAAATGACCGATGGAAAATTAGAAAATCCGCAGAAAGTATTCTTTGATAGTAATGACTATTCCGTGGGACATCCCTCTTTGAGCGAAGATGGGCAATATCTTTTCTTTGCGTCAGATATGCCTGGAGGTTATGGCGAAAGCGATTTGTATTATGTCAAAATTGCCAATGATGGAACAATGAGTTCTCCAGTAAATTTAGGACCAAAAATTAATACTATCGGAAATGATGTTTTTCCTTTTTACCGTAATGGAGTACTTTATTTTTCTTCAGATGGACATTACGGATTGGGAGATTTAGATGTTTATGAAAGCAATTTTATGGGAAATGGAACATTTACAACGCCAAAAAATTTAGGAACTCCAATAAATAGCAACAAAGACGATTTTGCTTTTGTAATTGATAAAACAAACAGTTATGGTTACGTTTCATCAAACAGAGCCGAAGGTAAAGGAGATGATGATATTTATTCCTTCATAAAAGGGAAACCGGTCTGTAATCAAAATATTTCAGGTATGGCATTTGACAGAAAAACAAAATTACCGCTTACAGATGTTTCAATCATGGCATACAACTCTTATAGTGAGATTCTTGGAGATACCAAAACAAATTATGAAGGTAAGTATGTAGTCACGGTTCCTTGCGGAAAAGTGATTAAGATGATTGCGGCAAAGCCTAATTATAGCAGCGATGAAAAAACTGTTGAAACGACCCTGGAAAATGAAGGCGAAATTAAAGACATTAACTTCGAACTTAGTAATTACGATGATTTAGTAGTTAAGAAAAAAGGAGTTGAAAAAGTTGATGTTAAGCCTATTTATTTTGATTACGACAAATATGATATTACGCCACTTGCAATTGAAGAATTGTCTAAGGTAGTTTTTGTCATGAGAAAATTTCCTAACGTCAAAATCAAAATTGAATCACACACAGATTCCCGCGGTAAAGACGCTTACAACATGAAGCTTTCAGACAACAGAGCCAAAGCAACACGTGATTATATCGTTTCACAGGATATTGATCCTTCAAGAATAGAAAGCGCAATTGGTTATGGCGAAAGCCGAATAATTAATAAATGCAAAAATGGTGTAAAATGTACCGAAGAGGAACATTTGGTAAACAGACGCTCAGACTTCATTATTATCCAGAAATAGTTTTATATTTTCGAGCTAATAATTTGATTATCAGTAATGAATAATAGAACGAAGAAACCATTTGGAAGTTGGTTTTTATTAATTCTTTTTTAAGAATAATGGACAAGAAGAAAATCAGGCTGCATCATTTTGCAGCTTGATTTTTGATTTTATAAAACTTTTAGTTTTTACTGTTTTTGAACAAAAAAATCCTAATTTTGATATTCAATTATTCTAAATTACAACCTGCATCATTTTATTATCTTATGAATATTCAAGAAACAATCCAGAATTTAAGAAACGAACTTAATCAACACAATTACAACTATTACGTGTTAGATAACGCCACAATTTCTGACTATGATTTTGATATTAAATTAAAAGAACTGCAAGATTTAGAAAACAAACATCCGGAATTTTTTGATGAAAACTCGCCAACGCAGCGAGTAGGAGGAACCGTTACCAAGAATTTTAAAACCATTGCGCATCAATATAGAATGTATTCTCTGGACAATTCTTATTCTAAAGAAGATTTGTTAGACTGGGAAAACAGAATTCAAAAAGTATTAGGAAATGTTGCTTTGCAATATACTTGCGAGCTCAAGTATGACGGAGCTTCAATAAGTATTACTTACGAAAACGGAAAATTAACTCAGGCGCTGACCCGTGGAGATGGTTTTCAAGGAGATGAAGTTACCAATAACATTAAAACGATAAAATCGATTCCTTTGCAATTAAAGGGAAGTTATCCGGATAGATTTGATATTCGTGGAGAAATTATCCTGCCTTTTGCAGGTTTTGAAAAAATGAATCAGGAGTTAATTGAAATTGGAGAAACACCATATTCAAATCCAAGAAATACAGCCTCAGGAAGTTTAAAATTGCAAGACAGTGCTGAGGTTGCAAAACGCCCGTTAGAATGTTTATTATATTTTGTAACCGGAAATAATTTACCATTTTCTTCTCAATATGAAGGATTAGAATCAGCCAGAAAATGGGGATTTAAAGTTCCAAACGAAGCAAAATTAGTTAATAATATGCATGAAGTTTTTGATTTCATTGATTATTGGGATGTGCATCGTCATAATTTACCATACGAAACAGATGGAGTTGTAATAAAAGTAAATAGCATTCAGCATCAGGAAGAATTAGGTTATACAGCAAAATCGCCACGTTGGGCAATTGCTTACAAATTCAAATCAGAGCAAGTTTCAACCAGGTTAAAATCAATTTCATACCAGGTTGGAAGAACCGGAGCAATTACTCCGGTAGCAAATTTAGAGCCGGTACAATTGGCAGGAACTATTGTAAAAAGAGCTTCTTTGCACAATGCAGATCAAATTGAGAAATTAGATATAAGAATAAATGATACCGTTTTTGTTGAAAAAGGAGGAGAGATTATCCCTAAAATTATTGCAGTAGATTTATCTCAACGTCCGGAAAATTCAGAAGTAACTCAATATATTACGCATTGTCCTGAATGTCAAATAGAATTGGTTAGAAACGAAGGCGAAGCCAATCATTATTGTCCTAATTTTTACGGATGTCCTCCGCAGATTATCGGACGAATTCAACATTATATTTCAAGAAAAGCAATGGATATTGAAGGACTTGGAGGAGAAACAGTGGCGCTGCTTTTTAATAATGGTTTGGTTCATAATTATGCCGATTTATATGAATTAACGGTTGAACAGATTTTGCCTTTAGAAAGAATGGCACAAAAATCAGCCGAAAACTTGGTAAAAGGTGTTCAGAAATCAAAAGAAATTCCGTTCGAAAGTGTTTTGTTTGCGCTCGGAATTCGTTTTGTTGGAGAAACCGTAGCCAAGAAATTAGCCAAGCATTATAAAAACATAGAAGCGTTAAGTAAGGCTTCTTTAATGGATTTGGTTCTGGTTGATGAAATTGGCGAAAGAATTGCCAAAAGTGTAATTGAATTTTTTGAAAACGAAGAAAATAAAACAATAATTGAACGTTTGAAAAATCATGGCGTTCAATTTGAAATTGTCGAAAAAATAAATCCAAATGCTACAGAGAAATTCGTTGGGAAGACATTTGTAGTTTCAGGAGTTTTTGCTCAATTTTCGAGAGATGAGCTAAAGAAGACCATCGAAGATAACGGTGGGAAAGTAGGAAGTTCAATTTCTGCTAAAACTGATTTTGTTGTTGCGGGAGATAATATGGGACCAGCAAAATTAGAGAAAGCTAATAAATTAAATATCCCCATATTATCAGAGCAGGATTTTATAACCAAACTAAATGAAAGCGAATAAACCATCGTTGATTTTATTCTTTTTATCCTTACTGTTTACAATCATTTTTGATTGGACGGGACAAGATTTCTTAGCAATGTATGCAAAAGCGATTGTGGTCCCGTCGATTTTTATTTATTTCTTAATTAGCAGCGAACTTAAAATAGGAAAAACCGAAGGTCTGATCTTTCTATTTTGTTTTACAGGACAGGTATTTGATTTAATGGATATTGAGATTTCAGAAATAGGTGCAGTATTAAGTTTCTTAGTAGTTTATCTTTTAATAGTAAAACTTTTTATGAAGGAACACGAGCGTCCAAAACTGGCTAGAAAAGATATTTTGCCCATATCCATTGTAGTTGTATTCATAGTTTATTTACTCATTTCAGTGCTAAGTTTACAACTGGATAATATGAAAAAATTCAATATCCTTTATACTTTTTACGGAATAGTTCTTAGCGTGTTAAGCTGCTTTTCGTTTATAAGTTATATAACTAAAGGAACACATCTGGCATTGTTAATGTCATTAATGGCCATTAGTTATATATTTTCAGATATCTTCTATATTTTCAACGAATACTTCTCTTATTCGGTCGTTTTAGTTTTAATTCGGGACGTAACTCAAATTTTGGCTTACTTTTTTATGGTCGAATATTTCCTCGAAAAAGCCAGAATTCAGAAGAAAATATTATACAATAATTGATTTTCCCTGATTTGTGTGCGCTTTATCTTTGTCAAAATAAAAATCAATTCTTCCTAAGTTAATTCCATAACAACCTACCTGATTTACCAAAACATCTTGTCCTGCTTTATTTTTTACAACAGTTGGTTTGTCTAGAAAAGTGTGAGTATGACCACCAATAATAAGGTCAATATCCTGAGTTTGTTCAGCTAATTTTAAATCACAAATTTTAGAATCGTCATCTTTGTATTTATAACCTAAATGCGAAAGACAAATTACCAAATCACATTTCTCCTCTTTTTTCAATAATTGCGTCATGTCCTGCGCAATTTCAACAGGATTATTATAAACAGTTTCCTTATACATTTGTTTATCTACTAAACCTGCAAGTTCAATTCCTAAACCAAAAACCCCAACTTTGATACCGTTTTTATTGAATATTTTATAAGGTTTTACAAGTCCGTTCATGACAGTATTTTTAAAGTCATAATTAGCACAAATAAAATCAAAACTTGCGTGAGGCATTTGAGCATGTAAACCATCAAGACCGTTATCAAAATCATGATTTCCTATTGCCGATGCATCATACTTCATCATGCTCATTAATTTAAATTCAAGTTCACCTCCATAATAATTGAAGTATGGAGTTCCCTGAAAAATATCACCGGCATCTAATAAAAGTACATTTGGATTTTCCTGACGAATCGTTTCAATTAGTGCCGCACGTCGAGAGACACCGCCTTTGTTTGCGTTACGAGGATCATCAGCCGGAAAAGGATCAATATGGCTGTGAACATCATTAGTGTGTAGAATCGTTAAGTGTTTTATATCGTTAGTTCCAAAACTGCTTAATGACAATCCCAAGCTTAGTAAAGCTGTACTTGCTGCTGTTTTTTCGATAAATTCTCTTCTTTTCATTTTGTATATTTTTTGCGGAAAGCGATATTTTAATTTGCTATTAGTTTTTTTTTGCCACAGATTAAAGGATTAAAAAGATTAAAAATCTGTGTAAATCTTTTTAATCTGTGGCTAAAATTTTTGCGCACCTGGATTTTAATCTTAAACATGCGCTTGTTTTTTATTCTTCTGTAATTCGGATATCTTTAGGTACCGGAATCGTGTCTACTTCTTTAAAATAATCAATCAATACATTTCGAAGTTTGTAATTCAAATCAAATTTCTGAGAGTTTTTCAAAAAGAAATTCATATTATCACCACCATTTGCTAAATAATCATTGGTAGCAACATAATAAGTTTTGTTAATATCAACAGGTTTTCCCTGAACCAAAATGTTTTTGGCTGTATTCTCTTTAGTAATAGTAAAAGTCATTCCAGATAAAGGATGAGGTTTTTTCTCCTTAATAATATATGAAGTCATTTCAAGAATCTGATCACCTTTTAGAGCCAGAACAACCATATTGTTTTCAAAAGGCATAATTTCAAAAGCCGTTCTCGTCGTAACATTACCCTTTGGTAAAATGGCTCTGATTCCACCATGATTCAAAAAGCACAAATCAATGTCTTTTTTCTCACGAGCTTTAAAAACTAAATTTCCTCTTTCTAAACAAACATCGGCTAATAGATTTCCAATTGGAGTTTGCCATTTTCCGGTGCTTTTGTCAAGAGTTTCAGGACAATAAGCAAGAACATTGTCTAAATCTTTATTGATATGATCGCGATAAGGTTTAATAAATTTTTCAATTTCAGGAGTTTCTGCAACTTTTTCTGTAATTGGAAGCTGTTTTCCTTCTATCTTCGTTAAATTATAATTTTTCTGACTGCAGGAAAATATAAAAAAAAGTGTTAAGAATATAACAAAAAGTTTCAAAAATCCGTTATACTTTTTTAGTTTTACCATCTTAAATGCGACTTAAATAATTAATTTTGTAATCTGGTAAAAGTACTATGTTTTTAAATTATATAAAGGAATTTTTTGTAAAAAAATCATTAAAAAATAGCCTGCATATTGCCAAAAACGAAGTCTTTACAAGCAATATACAAACAATTGGTTTATTGATAGATGAGAGTGAATTTCATTATTCAAAAGAGTTAATAAAAGAATTAACTCTACAGGGAATAACGCCTGAAGGCATAAAAGTTGTTGCGTATAGAGATAAATTTAAGCAGAAAGAAACGTATTCGATACCTACTTTTGGTAAAAAAAGCATCAATTGGAAGGCAGAGATTACAGAAGATTTTCTGAATGAATTTATAGAAACAGAATTTGATCTTTTGATTAGTTATTATGATATCGAAAAAAGTATTTTGATGATGATAACCAGTAAATCAAAAGCTAAATTTAAAGTAGGATTTTCGTCAATTGATAAAAGCTTAAACCGCTGGATGATGAATACCACTATAGAGGATTATAAACTTTTCGCTACAGAATTGTTTAAGTATTTAAAGAGTATAAAATAAAACATAAATTAAAATATGCAATCATTAATAGGAACTGGTGTTGCGCTTGTGACTCCATTTAAAAAAGATTTTTCAGTAGATATCGAAGCTTTACAGCGCATTGTTAATTTTTCGATTGACGGAGGAGTTGAATATCTTGTAGTTATGGGAACAACGGCGGAAAATGCTACCTTAACACAATCCGAAAAAGAATTGGTTATTAAAACAGTAATCGATGTTAATAAAGGAAGATTGCCTTTAGTTCTTGGAGTTGGAGGAAATAATACAATGCAAATTGTAGAGGAATTAAAAACAAGAGATTTTTCAGCTTTTGAAGCGATTCTTTCGGTTTCTCCTTATTATAATAAGCCAACACAAGAAGGAATTTATCAGCATTTTAAAGCAATTGCAGAAGCATCGCCAATTCCGGTGATTTTATATAATGTTCCGGGAAGAACATCAAGTAATATGTTGCCAGCAACGGTTGTTCGTTTGGCAAATGATTTTAGTAATATTGTAGCAATAAAAGAAGCTGCAGGAGATGTAGTGCAAGCGATGCAATTGATTAAAAATGCACCAAAAGATTTTCTTGTAATTTCAGGAGATGATATGATTGCATTACCAATTATTTTAGCCGGCGGAGCGGGAGTAATTTCTGTAATTGGACAAGGTTTTCCGAAAGAATTTTCAGAAATGATCCGTTTAGGACTGAACAAAAAAGTAAATGAGGCGTTTAAAACACAATACTTTTTATCAGATTGTATTGATATGATTTTTGAGCAAGGAAATCCTGCCGGAATCAAACAAGTCTTTCAAGCCCTTGGTATTGCTGAGAATGTTGTGCGTTTGCCTTTGGTAACTGTTGATGATTCTCTGGCAAACAGATTGAATGAATTTGTAAAAAACAGCATTAAAGAACAGTAAGATTACCGGTATTTTAATATACCAAAAAATATTTTGTAGTAGCTAAATTAATAACTAAATTTGCCACCGGAACTTCGGTGTGATTTTGCTTTGGCATAATTGTCTAAGAAATCATAATAAAAGTAAGAAAATGAAAAAAATAGTATCTCTATTAATTGTTGTTGTCCTTTTTTGTTCTTGTAGTGATTACCAAAAAGCATTGAAAAATGAAGATGTTGCGGCAAAGTTTGACATAGCAACAAAGATGTATGATGCAGGAAAATATTCAAAAGCAATTCGTCTTTTTGAGCAATTAGCACCTACATATAGAGGTAAGCCTCAGGCAGAGAAATTATTTTATATGTTTTCTCAGTCTTATTACAAGACAAAACAGTATTATTTAGCTGGTTATCAGTTCGAAAGTTTTGTTTCAGGATATCCTCGTAGTGAGAAAGTTCAGGAAGCAGCTTTTCTTGGAGCTTTTAGTTATTCAAAATTAGCACCTGTTTACAGTTTAGATCAAACTGATACAGTAAAAGCGTTAGAGAAATTGCAAGCATTTATTGACAACTATCCAAACTCTGAATACATTGCTCAGGCAAATGAAGTCGTAAAAAAATTGAACGGTAAACTAGAGAAAAAAGCATACGAAAATGCTAAAGGATACAATACAATTTCAGATTACAAATCAGCATTAATTGCTTTTGATAATTTTATCGCTGATTTTCCGGGAACACCATTCAAAGAAGATGCGTTGTTCTACAAGTATGATTCGGCATACAAATTGGCAATAAACAGTATTCCTTCAAAAATGGAAGAACGTTTAAATGTTGCCAAAGCAGCTTATAATAACTTAATTAAGTTTAACAGCGCTACAAAATACAAAGAGAAAGCAGACGAAATGAATGCTACAGTTGAAACTGATTTACAAAAATTTACTAAAATAAAATAAAGTCATGGATTTAAAAAAGACGAATGCTCCTGTAAATACAATAACTTACAATAAAACAGTTATTGAAGAGCCAACAGGAAATGTGTATGAAGCAATTACCATTATGGCTAAAAGAGCAAATCAAATTAATTCTGAAATTAAAAAAGAATTAACTGAAAAATTAGAAGAGTTTGCTACTTACAATGACAGTCTTGAAGAAGTTTTTGAAAATAAAGAGCAAATTGAAGTTTCTAAATTTTACGAAAAATTACCTAAACCACACGCATTAGCTGTACAGGAATGGTTAGATGGTAAAACTTACCACAGAAGTTCAAACAAATAATATAGTATAAATGTCAGTTTTAAAAGGGAAAAAGATTTTACTGGGAGTTTCTGGTGGAATTGCAGCCTATAAAACAGCTTCATTAGTACGACTTTTTATAAAAGCAGGTGCACATGTCCAAGTGATAATGACACCTGCTTCTAAGGATTTTGTAACCCCACTTACGTTATCTACGTTATCAAAAAATCCTGTACATTCCAGTTTCTTTAATCAGGATGATGAAGACGCTGTTTGGAACAATCATGTTGAATTGGCACTTTGGGCAGATTTAATGTTAATTGCTCCGGCAACAGCTAATACATTGTCGAAAATGACAACCGGAAATTGTGATAATCTTTTAATTGCAACCTATTTATCGGCAAAATGTCCTGTTTATTTCGCTCCGGCGATGGATCTGGATATGTATAAACACCCTTCGACTTTATCCAGTTTCGCAGCTCTAAAGCAATTTGGAAATATAATGATCCCTGCTGAAAATGGAGAACTAGCAAGTGGTTTATCAGGAGAAGGCAGAATGGCAGAACCTGAAAACATTATTGCTTTTCTGGAAGCCGATTTAGAAAGCAAATTACCTCTTAAAGGAAAAAAAATACTAATTACTGCCGGACCAACATACGAAGCAATAGATCCTGTACGTTTTATAGGAAATCATTCTTCAGGAAAAATGGGGTTTGATATTGCAAATGAAGCAGCTAATTTAGGAGCTCAGGTAATTTTAATTGCAGGACCAACACATTTTAAAGCTAAAAATAGTTTAGTTGAAGTTATCAATGTAGTTTCGGCACAGGAAATGTATGATGCCTGTCATTTACATTATAATGATGTTGATGTGGCTATTGCAGCCGCAGCCGTTGCAGATTACAGGCCTAAAGCAGTGGCTTTGCAAAAGATAAAAAAAGCTGCAGATGATTTTACAATTGAGTTAGAAAAGACAAAAGATATTTTAGCATCATTGGGTGCAATCAAAAAAAATCAATTTTTAATTGGGTTTGCTTTAGAAACTGAAAATGAAATTGAGAATGCTAAGTTGAAAATTCAGAAAAAAAACTTAGATTTGATTGTTTTAAATTCCTTGCAAGATGAAGGAGCCGGTTTTAAAAAAGAAACCAATAAAGTTACTTTTATTGATAAAAATTTTAAAATTGAGCCAATGGAATTAAAATCAAAAGAATTTGTGGCTGTTGATATTTTAAACAAAGTGATTTCGCATTTTGTGAAATCATAAAGAGTTAAAAATACAGACTAAAAGCAAGAATAGTATTACTTTTACAGTAAAATCCAAATTACCTTTCTTATGAATAAAATAGTTGCACTTTTGTTTTTTTTTATTTTTGGCTTTACACAGGCACAACAGCTAAATTGTACCGTAACTATAAATACTGAGAGACTTCCAAATCCTAATCAGCAAGTTTTTAAAACACTTCAGACTTCTTTAGCTGAATTTGTCAATAAAACAGATTGGACAGGATCAGTTTTAAAACAAAACGAGCGTATCAATTGTTCGATGTACATTACGCTTTCTTCTAACAGTTCAGATCAGTTCACAGGAACTATTCAGGTACAATCATCTCGTTTGATTTTTAATTCAACATATTCGTCTCCTGTTTTTAATTATAATGATAAAGATTTTAATTTCAGATATACAGAGTACGAGCCATTGTTGTTTAATCCTACAACATTTGATTCAAATTTAGTTTCCGTAATTTCTTTTTATAGTTATTTAATTTTAGGAATGGATGCCGATACTTTTCAAATGGGTGCCGGAAATCAATATCTTGAAACAGCTCAGAATATTGCAAATGTGGCGCAACAAGGTGGTTTTAAAGGTTGGAGCCAGTCTGATGGAATTCAGAATCGCTATTATTTAATAAATGACATGGTTTCGCCTATGTACAGTGATTTGCGTCAGGTAATGTTTGCATATCATACTGGTTTAGATGGAATGAGTCAGGATTTGAAAACTTCAAAAGAAAAAATAAAATCAGCTCTTATGATTATTGGAAAATTGAATTCGGTTAAACCGAATGCTTTTTTGACAAGAGTATTTTTTGATGCAAAATCAGATGAAATAGTTTCCATATTTTCAGGAGGTCCAAGTATTCCTATTACAGATTTAACAGATGTTCTGAATAAAGTCTCACCATTGAATTCTAACAAGTGGTCGCAAATCAAATTTTAATTATTTAATTTCGCCGCTTCATTAACTTTTATATTTACAAATTTCTCTATGATTACTTCGCTGTCAATTAAAAATTATGCTCTAATTGAAAAACTTGCAATTGACTTTTCAAAAGGTTTTTCTATAATTACAGGTGAAACAGGTGCAGGTAAATCAATTATATTAGGTGCAATTGGACTCGTTTTAGGAAAAAGAGCCGATCTTACTTCCTTAAAAAATAAAGAAGAAAAATGCGTGATCGAAGCTCATTTTGAAATCTCTAAATACAATTTGAAAGATTTTTTCGAAAGTAACGACCTTGATTACGAAGATGAAACTATTATTAGACGCGAAATCTTACCTTCAGGAAAATCTCGAGCTTTTATAAATGACAGTCCCGTAAACCTTCAGGAATTGCAAGATTTAAGCTTGTTTTTGATTGATATACATTCGCAGCAACAAACGCAAGAACTATCAGATGAAGGTGTTCAGTTTAAAATTATTGACGCAATTGCAAATAATTCAGAAACGATTTTATTGTACCAAAAATTATTAAAAGAGTATAAAACTGATAAAACGAAACTGAATGCTTTATTGAAAAAACAAAGCGATTCAGGAAAAGAGCAGGAATACAATACTTTTTTATTGAACGAATTGGTCGCTGCCAAACTAAAATCTGGAGAACAGCAAGAATTAGAAGCCGATTATGAGAAGTTGAATAATGTTGAGATTATCAAAGAATCAATTGATAAATCTCTCGTAATTGCTAATGAAGAGCAATTTGGTGTTTTTCATAATCTGAATGAAATTAAAGCGGCTTTGCAAAAAATAGCGCCATTTTCTATAGAATATCAAAACCTATTTGAAAGAATAACAAGCGTTGTAATTGAATTTGATGATGTTTCGAGAGAATTGCAAAATGCTTCTGAAAAATTATTGAATGATCCGGCACAACTTGAATTGGTAAGTCAAAAACTGCAATTAATTTATAATTTGCAGAAAAAACATCAGGTTAATACTGTAGATGAATTATTAAAAATTCAGGCTGACCTTGAAAATAAGGTTCTTGAATTAGATAATATCGAAGAAGAAATCGCAGTTTTATCAAAATCAATAGACCAAAAAACCTTAGAATTAGATGCTTTTTCAGTAACAATTCATCAAAACAGATTAAATGCGATTCCGGTTTTATCCAATCAATTAGTCTCAATATTAGAAACTTTAGGAATGCCAAATGTTCGTTTTAATATGGAATTGCTGCCTTCAGAAACCTATTTCAGTAATGGAAAAGATGAGTTGCAATTTTTATTCTCCGCTAATAAAGGAACTGATTTTGGTTTATTGAAAAAAGTAGCTTCAGGAGGAGAAATGTCTCGTATTATGTTGGCTGTCAAAGCAATTTTGGCACAATACTCAAAACTTCCAACCTTGATTTTTGATGAAATTGATACAGGAGTTTCAGGAGAAATAGCGATTAGAATGGGAGAAATAATGAAAGAAATGAGTTCAAAAATGCAAATATTTGCAATTACCCATTTACCACAAATAGCAGCAAAAGGAGAGTCACATTTTAAAGTTTCGAAATCTACTGTTGATGAAGATACACAATCAGAGTTGAAACTTTTGTCTCAGGAAGAAAGAGTTATCGAAATTGCCCAAATGTTATCCGGAGCAGTCGTTTCAGATTCGGCTTTAAATCATGCTAAAGCCTTGTTGAACTAAAGAAATAATTTATATTTGTCATCTTAAAGCTAATTAAACAAACGTAAAAAAGTTAACCCTTTTTTTAATAAAAAAAGACAATACCCAAATTACGAATAAAAAGGAAAAACATGATTATAGAACCTAGAATGAGAGGATTTATTTGCTTGACAGCTCACCCAAAAGGAGCCGAGCAAAATGTTAAAAATCAAATAGAATATATAAAATCAAAAGGGCCAATTGCCGGAGCAAAGAAAGTATTAGTTATCGGAGCTTCTACAGGATTTGGTTTAGCTTCAAGAATTACAAGTGCTTTTGGATCTGATGCTGCAACTATTGGAGTATTCTTTGAAAAACCACCAGTTGAAGGAAAAACAGCTTCACCAGGATGGTATAATTCTGCAGCTTTTGAAACTGAAGCTCATAAAGCAGGTCTATATGCAAAAAGTATCAACGGAGATGCTTTTTCAAATGAAATAAAAAGAGAAACATTAGATTTAATAAAAGCGGACTTAGGACAAGTTGATCTTGTAATTTATAGTTTAGCTTCTCCAGTGCGTACAAACCCTAATACAGGAGTTTTGCACCGTTCGGTTTTAAAACCAATTGGGCAAACATTTACAAATAAAACAGTTGATTTTCATACAGGAAATGTAACTGAGGTTTCAATCGCTCCTGCAAATGAGGAAGATATTGAGAACACAGTTGCAGTAATGGGAGGTGAAGACTGGGCAGTGTGGATCGATGCTTTAAAAAATGAAAATTTATTGGCAGAAGGTGCTACAACAGTTGCTTATTCTTATATTGGGCCAGCATTAACAGAAGCTGTTTATCGTAAAGGAACAATTGGTCGTGCAAAAGATCATTTAGAAGCTACTGCATTTACTATAACAGATAACTTAAAATCTATTGGTGGAAAAGCTTATGTTTCTGTAAATAAAGCATTAGTTACACAAGCAAGTTCAGCAATTCCGGTTATTCCATTATATATTTCTCTTTTATATAAAACCATGAAAGAAGAAGGAATTCACGAAGGATGTATTGAGCAAATTCAGCGTTTATTTAAAGATAGATTATACAATGGTTCTGAAGTTCCTGTTGATGAAAAAGGAAGAATCAGAATCGACGACTGGGAAATGCGTAACGATGTTCAGGAAAAAGTTGCTAAACTTTGGTTAGAAGCTACAACTGAAACATTGCCGACTATTGGAGATTTAGCAGGATACAGAAATGATTTCCTTAACCTTTTCGGATTTGAATTTGCTGGAGTTGATTATGCAGCTGAAGCAAATGAAGTTGTAAATATCGAAAGTATCAAGTAAAAAGGAAAAAATACTACTATAAATGAAAACCATTCGTCACAGCGAATGGTTTTTTTATGAATATACCATATCTTTGTTAAAATTTTTAAATTTAAAATATTCCCACTTTAATACGCACATCCCATTATGATTTTTTCTTTAATTATACCCGTGTATAATCGTCCAGATGAAGTTGATGAACTTTTAGAAAGTCTCTCAAAATCTGATTATAATGAAGCTTTTGAAATTGTTCTTGTCGAAGATGGATCATCAGTTCCATGTAAAGACGTGGTAATGACATATCAGGGAAAATTGAATATTTCATATTATTTTAAAGAAAATTCAGGACCCGGAGATTCAAGAAACTTTGGAATGCAGAAGGCGAGAGGAGATTATTTTATCATTTTTGATTCAGATTGTATTATTCCGCCTAACTATTTAACTGAAGTTCGAAAAGCCTTAAATCAGGAATATGTTGATTGTTTTGGAGGTCCGGATAAAGCATTAGACAGTTTCTCGAATATTCAGAAAGCAATTAATTTTGCAATGACTTCCTTTTTGACAACAGGAGGGATTCGTGGTGGTTCTGAAAAAATTAATAAGTTTCAGCCAAGAAGTTTCAATATGGGAATTTCAAAAAAAGCATTTGAAGCCTCAAAAGGATTTGGAAATATTCATCCGGGAGAAGATCCGGATTTATCAATTCGTTTATGGAATTTAGGTTTTGAAACCAGATTGTTTTCAGAAGCTTACGTCTATCATAAACGAAGAATTGATTGGGAAAAATTTTCAATCCAGGTACATAAGTTCGGAATTGCGAGACCTATTTTAAATAGTTGGTATCCAGAACATAATAAGTTAACTTTTTTCTTTCCTACCTTTTTTATCCTTGGGTTATTATTAGCTTTTTTACTATTAATTTTCAATATTGATATATTGTTACAATTATATTTTGTATATTTCGTTATAATTTTTCTTACAGCTAGTATCCAAAATAAAAGTATTAAAATTGGATATTTATCTGTTGTTGCAGTTTGGAAACAATTTTATGGTTACGGAACAGGATTTTTAGAATCATTCATAAAAATCATCGTTTTAAAGAAGAAACCACAAGAAGCCTTTCCTCGTATGTTTTTTAAATTATAATATGACAAAAGTTATTGGCTTAACGGGCGGGATAGGAAGTGGTAAAACAACTATTACAAACTATTTTGCAGAAATGGGAGTTCCTGTTTATATCGCTGATGATGAAGCTAAAAAAGTAATGCAATCTGAAAGTATTGTAAATAAAATAAAGACAACTTTTGGAGAAACGCTTTTTGAAAATAATATTTTAAATAGAGCAGTACTGGCTGAAATCGTTTTTAATAATGCAGATGAATTAGCAAAATTAAATGCAATTGTACATCCTGCCGTAAAAGAAGATTTTGAAATTTGGTTATCAAAACATAAAAAATATCAATATGTGGTGTATGAAGCCGCAATTTTATTTGAAAGTGGTCGTTATAAAGATTGCGATGTTATTGTAACAGTTACTGCCCCGGAAGAAGTTAGAATCGAAAGAGTCCTAAAACGAGATAATACCACACGAGAACAAGTTTTAAGCAGGATAAAAATGCAGTGGAATGATGAAAAACGAATTTCCTTAAGCAATTTTGTAATTAATAACAGTAATCTTAAAATTGCTAAAGAAGAAGTTGTTAAAATTCTTAAAATTTTGAATATAAAACAAAATCAGTCTTAAATGTTAATATTTGGTTAATGTATTATTTAGTATATTGTTAAAATATTAATTTTGTTTCGATGAATAAATTATTTTTTAGAATACTTGTTTTGCTGATGAGTTTGTCCTTAATAGGGATTATTCTGGTTCAAGTATATTGGTTCAATTCTTCGTTCAAAAATAATGATGAGCAATTTAAATACCACGTTACCCAAGTAATTGGTAATGTTGCTGATAAACTTGAACAGCAGGAAGAGTATAGTTTTTATGATAAATGGAATCGTCTAAAAGACAGTACCGGTAAAATTCCTAAGAAAGAAGATTTGCTTGAAGTACTATATGTACAAAGAAATACAAAAACAAATAAAACAATTGTTTATTCTAACACACTTACATCTGAAGATTACGATATAAGTAGTTCGCTTTTTAATAAAAAGTTTAGCAGTGAAAGATTTAAAAACTTTAGCTCTAAAAGAGTAACGGAGGTTTATAACAATAATAACAATATTGACAATACTACTTTAGGACAAAGTTTAATTCCTGATTTAAAGATTGAAAAATCAGGCAGTTTAGATCTTTTGAATAAAGTTCAAATGGAAATTTCGATAAAGGATTTTGCTGATGCATTGCCAATCGACGAAAGAATTTCTAAAATAAAATTGCAAAACTTTCTAAAGAAAGAATTAGAAGAATACGGTGTAAAAACCAAATTTGAGTTTGGAGTTCTTAATAGTGGATTATCAACAAAAATAAAATCCGATGGATTTCATTATGATAAAGATGCAAGCTATCACGTGCCAATATTCACAGATAACGAAGGAAGTAGTAGATATGAATTGTATATAACCTTTCCTCATAAAAAGAAATTTTTACTATCTGAATTATTAAGTATAACTATATTATCAATAATATTTACGTTGATTATAATAGTAGCTTACACAAGTGCATTGAACCAATTGTTGCGTCAAAAACATATTTCTGAAATCAAAACTGATTTTATTAATAATATGACGCATGAGTTTAAAACTCCAATTGCGACAATAAATTTAGCACTGGATGCAATTAGAAACCCTAAGATTATTGAAGATAAAGAAAAGGTTTTTCGCTATCTTCAAATGATTCGGGACGAAAATAAAAGAATGCATGCTCAGGTTGAAAACGTTCTTCGTATCTCTAAATTAGAAAAAAGAGAACTTGATATTACAAAAGAGCCAACTGTAATTCATGATATAATTGATGACGCAATTGAGCACGTAAATTTAATTTTAGAAGACAGACATGGTACAGTTGTAAAACACTTTAATGCCGCGAGAACAACGTGTTTGATAAACGAAGTGCATTTTACAAACGTATTGGTAAATATTTTAGAAAATGCCATAAAATATTCACCTGATGCTCCTGAAATTGAAATTTTTACAGAAAATGTCAAAGATATGATTCTTATAAAAGTGAAGGATAATGGTCTTGGTATGAGTAAGATAGCTCAGAAACGAGTTTTTGAGAAGTTTTACAGGGAACATACAGGAGATTTACATAATGTAAAAGGACATGGCTTGGGTCTGGCATATGTAAAAAGAATAGTAGAAGATCATAATGGCCAAGTATATGTTGAAAGCGAAAAAGGAAAAGGTAGCACCTTTATAATAAAAATACCATTAATAAATTAAAATATGGAAAATAATAACAAAAGAATACTTTTAGTAGAAGATGACCTTAATTTTGGGGCAGTTCTTAAAGATTATCTAATGTTAAATGACTTTGAAGTTACTTTAGCTAAAAACGGTATGGAAGGTTTCGAGAAATTCAAGAAAGATGTATATGATTTATGTATTCTTGATGTAATGATGCCTTATAAAGATGGTTACACTTTAGCCAAAGAAATTAGAGAAAAGAACAGTGAAGTGCCAATTATCTTCTTGACAGCTAAGTCTATGAAAGAAGATGTATTAAAAGGATACAAAGCTGGAGCTGATGATTACTTGAATAAACCTTTTGATTCAGAAGTTTTATTGATGAAAATAAAAGCAATCATTCAAAGAAAATCTGCCGATACAAAAGCAGAACAAGTTCAGTTTGAGTTTAATATTGGTAAATTTCACCTAAATTCTAAACTTAGATTCTTAACGTTCGAAAACGAAGAACCAATAAAATTATCTCCAAAAGAGAACGAATTGCTTAAAATGCTAATTCTTCACGAAAATGACTTAATGCCAAGAGAACTAGCATTAACAAAAATCTGGAGAGATGACAACTACTTTACTTCAAGAAGTATGGATGTTTACATCGCTAAACTTAGAAAATATCTAAAAGCTGACGAAGATGTTGAAATCCTTAACATTCACGGAGAAGGTTTTAGATTAGTTGTTAAAAGCAAAGTTTCTGAATAATAAATTCATATAGAAATAATATAAGCTCTGAGAAATCAGAGCTTTTTTTATGCCTTAAAATTAAGTTTTAAATTGCAATTCTCCCCAATATTGTCATTTCGATAAAGGAGACTCGAGCGATAGCGAACAGACGAAGTAAATCTCCGTAAGTAACTCCGCAAAGAAAGTCAATCTTTGTCGATTCAGCAACGAAGTTTTCTCCTTCGTCGAAATGATACACATTGTGAAAAGAATTGGAATTTGGATTTTGCTTTTTGACTTTTTTTGTAATTTGAAGCTATTTCCTGCTATCCGCTATATCTTTTTCTTGCTAAAGAAGCAAGAAAAAGGATATCGCTTCTATCAGGGCTAGGGCTTTAGTTTTCAGATAGATAATGTGATTTTTTACGATTCAAAGAACGCATCAATTATTTTTTACATGAATTTTCTGAAAAATAAATTTGGAAATTAAGAAAACAATTCTGAATATTTGCAGACGAAAAAAATAATAACCCTTTAAAAACGAAGAAAAATGTTTGTACTTACATTGACATCACAAAGCTTCACATCAAATAGATTTGGTGCAGCGCTTCTTCGTGGCTTATTTCAATCTTAGAAATTCATTTTTAGATATATAAAAAAGCCCGAAGACATTTAGTTTCGGGCTTTTTTTATTCTAGACACTTCAAATTTTCCCGAATAATCGATTTTGTTATTTATCCTTATGGATAAAATGTTATAGTCAGTTTTGGCTATTAATTTAACGCACTATAATTTTTTAATGGAAAATTATACAGCAGAGGAGTATGCTTTGTGCTCTCGCTTTAAAAATAAAAGAACAAAGAAAAGATTAGTAAAAGAAGATTTTGAAAAACAATTAATTCAGTTAAGAAAGCTTGAAGTAGAACTCTGGAAAAAACGTAAAGATTTACCATTGATTCCTTTAGCAACACCTTATCAAAAAGGTTGGGAGCGCAGTTTTGTACTAAGAGGGGATATAACAAGATCAAATGAAGCTGAATTTTATGAAACATTGCTGGAAAAGATAAATACATGGCAGTATTCTTCTGAAAAATCTTTTAAGAAAAAGAAAAAGAGGAAGAGAAAACATGTATATGTTGAAAAGCTTCAGACAGTAAAAGAGTTTTCAGAATCTGAATGGAGAAGTCCAAAATTGACATTAACTGAAAAAGAAAAAATGCATTTTTATAAAAGGGAATGTTGGTGTTCTAATTGTAAACGGTATAAAATTCATTATGTATTTAATGAGCCGTGGCGCTATGTTTTTCGAGTTAAGGCATACATGATAACGCATACTAAAATGGTTGATGCAGATTTGGAAAGTGAAATTCAGCTTGTTGACAATTACATTACTAATCTTAATTTAAGATATAAGATAAACAAATTAGTAGATGGTTTTTCTCATCGTTGGAGGTATTATCAAACGGAAAACCCGAGAGAGTTAAACCCAATTAAAAATAAAAGTCGGCATTTATTGTATCAACAATATGCAGACGAAAAGATATAAATCATGGGAAATAAATTATCTGGAAAAGACCTGATTAAGTTAGGTTTTCCAAAAAACAATTCAATAAATATCGCCTTAGGGCAAATAAACAGATATAGAAAAAGAGAGAAAAAAGAATCTATTCTAACAGAGGCCAAAGAAGTTTTGCTTCATCCTGAAAAGTTTGAAGGACACGGAACTTGGGGAAAAGTGGCAGAAGGGTTGATAAAACCGGTTCAGGTTAGAATGCATCAGCTTAAGACAACGCGAGTTTCTTTTAGGATTTTTGGTGAAAATGAAATTGATCAACAAGCAAAATTTCAGTTGTACGATTCATTAAAATTGCCAATTTCTGTTGCAGGAGCATTAATGCCGGACGCACATTCAGGTTATGGATTACCAATTGGTGGAGTGCTTGCAACTGATAATGCCGTTATTCCGTATGGAGTTGGAGTTGATATTGGTTGCCGAATGAGTTTGTCAATTTTTGATATACCAGCTGCTTATTTCAAAGGAAAAGAGCATCAGTTAGAAGCAATTTTAAAAGATAACACCAAGTTTGGAATGTATGAAACACATGCTTCACGAGTAGATCATGAAGTTTTTTACAAAAGTGAGTTTCAGGATATTCCATTACTGAAAAATCTTTTACCTAAAGCTTATAAACAATTAGGAAGCTCAGGCGGAGGAAATCATTTTGTAGAATTTGGTATTGCAAAAATAGACAATCCTGAAAATGAATGGAAGCTTGGAGCTGGCGAATATTTTGCAGTTCTATCGCATAGTGGTTCACGTGGTTTAGGTGCAAATATTGCCAAACATTACACGTATTTGGCAACAAAACAATGTCCGTTACCAAAAAATGTACAGCATTTGGCATGGTTAGATTTGAATACACATGACGGACAGGAATATTGGCTGGCGATGAATTTAGCGGGAGAATATGCAAAAGCTTGTCACGATGATATTCACAGACGAATTGCCAAAGCAATTGGAAAAAGAGTAGTGGTTACAATTGAAAATCACCACAATTTTGCCTGGAAAGAAATGGTAAACGGTCAGGAATGCATTGTGCACAGAAAAGGAGCAACTCCTGCCGGTGAAGGTCAATTGGGAATAATTCCGGGTTCGATGACAGCTCCGGGTTATATTGTGAAAGGCAAAGGAAATGCGGAGAGTTTAAACTCAGCTTCGCATGGCGCGGGACGTTTGTTTTCGAGAGCGAAATGTAAAAGTACTTTTACGCAAAGCGAAATCAAAAAGGTTTTGAAAGCCAATGATGTAACCTTAATTGGCGGAAATATCGACGAAGCACCAATGGCGTACAAAGACATTACAAAAGTGATGGCGAATCAAACTGATTTGGTTGAAGTTCTGGGAACTTTTATTCCGAAAATCGTTAGAATGGACCGATAAAAGAAATTAAAAAATGGAAAAAATAATTCAAATAACAGCTGGTCGAGGACCTGCAGAATGCACTTGGGTAGTTGCCCAAGTGCTTAAAAAAGTGTTAGACGAAGCGCAAGAACAAGGTTTAGAGACAATTTTACTTCAAAGAGAAGTAGGGCAGGAAAATGGTACCGTTGAAACGACAACAATTGCTATAAAAGGAAAAAACGCAACGGTATTTGCTAATTCCTGGATTGGAACAATTCAATGGATTGGTCAGAGTCAGTTTAGGAAAATGCACAAACGCAAAAACTGGTTTATTGGCATTTTTGAAATTGAACCGCAAAAGAATGCATCAATTTTGGAGAGTGATATTCAATATCAGGCAATGCGTAGTTCCGGCGCTGGCGGACAACATGTGAACAAGGTAAGTTCGGCAGTCAGAGCAACACATATTCCTACGGGGATTGCTGTGGTTGCGATGGACAGTCGCTCGCAACACCAAAACAAAAAACTGGCAACAGAAAGATTATTAAAAAAACTAGGAGACGAAACTTTGCAGCAACTTAAAAATCATGTCGGGAAACAATGGGAAAATCAGCTGAATATTCAGCGTGGAAATCCTGTTAGAGTTTTTACAGGAACTGATTTTAAGAAGAATAAAGTAGAGAAAAGTTACAAAGGAACTCGTCAGAAACTAAAAACTGATTTACGAAATGAAAACAATTGATAAATACCTTTTTCAGGCTTTGGATAATTATCCGTATTCGCTTGAAGAAACCATAGAATCTTTAGATTACGCTTTTTCTTATGATGCTAAAAATACAATGGTTTTGTGTTTGTACGGAAGAATTCTGGCGGAACAATTATGGAATTACGAAGAAGCGAAACATTATTTTCAGGAAGCTTTGGCTATTAATATCCATGCACTTGAAGTTTATCCGCATTATCTGCAGACTTTGATTTTGAACGAAGATTATGAAGAAGCTCAAAAACTGATTGATTTTGCTTTAACTATAAAAGGAATAAACAAATCAGAAATTTATGTCAAGAAAGCAATTCTTTATGAAGCTCAGCAAGATTTTAAAAAAGCATTAAAGGAAATTAGAAATGCTAAGCTTCATTCTTTACAATTTGCTTTTGAATCTGATGTCACCGAAGTAGAGAAGCGAATTAAAGGTAAAATTGATTTGCTAAAGAAGAAAAAGAACCCTAAAAAAGATTCTAAAAAGAAATCAAAGTGATTTTGATGAAAAGCAAAAACGATGCGGTTATTGAATCGCATCGTTTTTCTATGAATACAATATAGAGATGTCCCTATGGGACATTAATTGTCGTGACGTAAATCAATTTTTTACCGATCTATAACTCCTAGCGGAGTTTTTTTTATGTTCATTTCTTATGTGAATCTTAAAAATAATGTATTGATAAAAATCTGCACTAATCCGTTTAATCCGTTAAATCTGTGGCCTATTTATTTCCAGTGCAATTCTAAAGCAAAGCAGGTTTTTTCGCCTTTTGTTATGCTAAATGTTGCTGTTGTGTGATCGTCATCTTCGCTTTCATGTATTACGACATTATCTTTTAGCGAAAGCTCTTTCATGAAGTTCATTTCGAAGCTTTTTACTTCTTGTTTCAGGGTTCTTTTAGGATCGACGTGATCCAGACACCATTCTAGATATTTTACGTTATTTACATGGTTTACAATATCTAAATCAGATAAATAAACTGTTTTTTCAAAAACAGCTTCTTTTTCGTGGTTGATATTTATTTTAGAGAAGCCTTCTTCTGTTGCTCTGTTTTCCGGGAATAATTCGAAATGCTCGTATGGAAGTGCCAAAGCTTCCGGACGACGTGCTTGTGTGTTGAAAACTGCCCAATACGTTTCACAGCCTACGATTTTCTTTCCGTTTACATACATTTCCAATGCACGAACTGAACGTGAATTTTCCAGACTGTTAATCCATGTTTTTACGGTTACAACGTCCTGCCATTTTGGTAAAGCATGAACTTCTACACGCATACGGCTTAAAACCCATGCTTGGTGAAATTCCTGCATATCATAAAAACTAATTCCTCCAATTTCTGAATGTGCTGCGGCGGTTAATTGTAAAATATTACACAAATCGGTATATTTTAAGAAACCTGTTGGCGTGCATTGCGTGAAATTGATTTCCCAGTCTTTGCTTAAAACTGATGTGAAATTTAGAGATATTGGCATTTTTATATTTTAGAGTTTAGATTGTTGATTTTTTTTTAGAGAATAGAAGAAAGATGAAAGAAAATTGATTTTTACTTTAGAAGATTTTCTATGTAATTTATAATTTGTTTTCTATCTGCTGCATAATCAAACCATTTTGTGTTTTCATTTCGTTTGAACCACGTTAATTGCCTTTTGGAAAATCTTCTTGTATTTTTCTTGATTTCTTCTATAGCAAATGACAACGTGAATTCTCCATCAAAATAACTAAATAATTCTCTATAACCGACGGTTTGAAGCGCATTTAACGCTTTATTAGGATACAATGCTTTTGCTTCTTCAAGTAAACCTTGGTTCATCATAATATCGACTCGTTGGTTGATTCGGCTATAAATGATTTCCCTGTCGGCATCTAAACCAATTAAAATAGGAGTGAAATTTCTATTGTTTTTCTTTTGATTTAGAAATGACGAATATGGTTTTTGAGATCCAATACAAACTTCTACAAAACGCATCATTCGCTGTGGGTTTTGTAAGGTCTGCGGATTTTCTAAAGTTATTTTTTGATAATATTCAGGATCTAAGTTTTTTAATTGTTCCTGAAGATATTCAATTCCGAGTTTTTCGTAATTTGAGTTTACTTCTGAACGAATTTGCGAATCAATTTCCGGAAATTCGTCAAAACCTTTTAAGATGGCATCAACATATAAACCGGAACCGCCAATGAGGATCACAAAATCATTGGTTTGAAACAGTTCTTCAATTTTGGTTAAAGCTTCTTTTTCGTAATCGCCAACGGTATAATTTTCGAAAATAGATTTATTCTGAATGAAATGATGTGTTGCTGATTCTAATTCTTCTTGATTTGGAACTGCTGTACCAATGGTCATTTCTTTGAAAAACTGACGACTGTCACAAGAGATTATTTCGCACTTGAAATGTTGTGCCAAAGCTATACTTAGGGCTGTTTTGCCTATAGCTGTTGGTCCGACGATGGTTATTATGTATTTCATATTTTTTAGCCCAGATGGGAATGGAAACCCCGGACTTATATTTGTTAGTTTTTTTTGAGATAAAAGAGCGACTTTAGAAGCTCCTTTTATGCCTTAAAAAAACAACAAAGATAAGGAGGAGTTGGAATGTACAGCTGGAAATAGCTCCTTAAATTAATTATTTGGCAATTCGGTTCCGCATTCGTGACAATATTTAGCACTGTCAAAATGTAATTGCGAATTGCATTGTTCACATATTTTCTTACTGCTGACTGCATTATTTTTGAGACTGCTTTTAGCAAATTCGGCAGTTACAATCCCTGTAGGAACGGCAATGATTCCGTAACCCATAATCATAACTAATGAAGCTAAAAATTGCCCTAAAGGTGTCGCTGGCGAAATATCTCCATAACCAACTGTGGTTAGGGTAACAATTGACCAATAAATACCCATAGGAATGCTGGTAAAGCCACTTTCTTTGCCTTCGACTACGTACATTAGTGAGCCAATAATTATTGCACTAATAACGACAAAGTAGATGAATACTAAAATCTTTTCTTTGCTGGCTTCCATAGCTTCCCGAAGTTGCTTGGATTGATGTGAAATTTGCGGAATATGCAAGATTTTGAACAATCGGAAGAATCGTAAGACTCTTACGATGGTTAAAACATTTGTGGGCGGAAAAAAAATCGATAAAAACATTGGCAATATTGCCATTAAATCAATTATTCCGTAAAAACTAAAAACATATTTTAGGGGTTTTTGTATCGAAATAACACGTAAAATAAATTCTATGGTAAAGAAAACAGTGATAATCCATTCGCAAATAAGAAGTTGTGAATGGTATTTTTGGTTGATTCCTTCTACGGTATCCATCATGACCAAAAGGACACTCAGTAAAATTAGCCCCAAAAGTACCAAATCGAACAGACGTCCTGAAAAGGTATTACTGCCATAGATAATAATTTGGGTTTTTTGCCTGAAAATATCGTATTTTGATTTTATTTTTTTCATCTCTTCAAAGATAATGAAAGTTTTTAATTGTTAAAAACGGAGTATTTTAAGCGATTTGCTTTTTCGGATATGACTTTGAATAATATTCTTGACATCTCGATTGTGCTGCATCGGGATTAGAATGTTTTTTAGAATTTCAATATTGGTAATTTGATAATTGAGATCATAATAAGCATAACCTTTATAAATTCCGTTTTCAATTAATATAGCACTTCTTTCATTAACATTTCGGCCCCTGTCGAGTAAAATCATGCTTTTGTTTTCAAAGCTGTTTTCGGATATAAATTGCTGAACTCGAGTATTGTATTCTTCTTGGCTAACTTCACCTATGCAAGCGCCATCACATTCTTTTATTTTATATTGAAAACACTCTTTTTTGGTTTGGTATAATCCGGTTAGCTTTTGACACAAATGATATTTTGCAGTAAATTTAAAAAGCGCGTTTTTACCTTCCTGTAAAGAAGCGTATGATGTAATTTCTTTTTTACGTCCGTCAGCTTTTTCAAGTTTTAAATTTAAATAACCATTAGAATCTTTTTCTGAGTAAAGTGCAAATGGGAAAAATGATTTTTTCTGAGAACGGTTGTATCTCGGACGATGTATTTTTATCTCTTCACTTTCTTTCAAAAGTGCAATTAATTCGCTTCCGGTTTCGTCATAAGTTATGGTGAAAACTTCAGCTTGAATTTTTTTACTTTTTGTTGTGATTCCGGTAAAATGCTGATTGATTCTCTTTTTTATATTTTGGCTTTTTCCAATATAAATCAGAGTCCCTCCTTCGTTGTAAATGTAATAAATACCTGTTTTTGCAGGCATTTGCGCTACAAGATCCAGTAATTTTGGAGCAATTCCTTTTTCGACTTCGAGTTTTATAAAATCTTTTACGATTGTTTTTTCGAGGTCTTTTTCAAGAAGCATTTTGAATAACTTGGTGGTTGCCATTGCATCTCCGCTGGCACGATGTCTGTCTGCCATTGGAATTCCGAGCGCACGCACTAGTTTCCCTAAACTGTATGATGGTTGTTCTGGAATTAATTTTTTAGCAAGTTCAACAGTACAGAGTGTTCGGGCTTCAAAGTCATAACCTAAACGTCTGAATTCAGTACGTAGAATTCGATAATCAAACGAAGCGTTATGTGCAACGATGATACAATCTGAAGTGATTTCGATAATTCGTTTGGCAACTTCAAAAAACTTTGGTGCCGATCGTAACATAGCATTATTGATTCCGGTTAGCTTTACGACGAAAGGCTGAATCGGAATTTCGGGATTGACAAGGCTTATGAATTGATCGACTACTTCATGTCCATCAAATTTATAGATGGCGATTTCGGTAATTCCTTCTTCATTAAACTGTCCTCCAGTGGTTTCTATGTCTAGTATTGCGTACAAATTTAGTATTCGGTCTCAGTTTTTAGAGTCGCACAACAGTGCGTCTTCATATAGTTAATAAATTTTATCTTCCTCCAAAAATGCTGCTTCCAATGCGAACCATTGTGCTGCCAAATTCTATAGCAAGTTGATAATCTCCGGACATTCCCATTGAAATTGTAGAGACCCACTGTAGTGTGTCTTTACTATATCCGTCAATATTTTTTAATGAATCGAAAATCAATTTTAAATGTATAAATTCTTTCTTAATCTGGCTTTGGTTTTCTGTATATGTTGCCATTCCCATTAATCCTAAGATACGAATGTTTTTCATTTCTTTAAAATCAGATGAAGAAATAAGTTCATTTAATTCGTTTTCATCCAAACCAAATTTCGTTTCTTCTTCGGCAATATGTATTTGAAGCAAACAATCTATAATTCTATTGTTTTTTAAAGCTTGTTTGTTGATTTCCTGTAATAATTTTAAGCTGTCAACTCCATGAATCAAACTTACAAACGGCGCCATAAATTTGACTTTATTCGATTGTACATGACCTATCATGTGCCATTGAATGTCTTTTGGCATTTGTTCGTACTTGTCAACCATTTCCTGGATTTTATTCTCACCAAAAATGCGTTGACCGGCATCGTATGCTTCCATCAAATCTGAAACAGGTTTTGTTTTAGAAACTGCAACTAATGTTACGTGTTTAGGTAAACTTGTTTTGATTTTGTTTAAATTCGATTGTATTGACATCGTATTTCTTTTTTATGAAAGAATAAACTGCTTAGAGATTTTCTCTGCTTTTTTACTTTCACTATAATCATAAAAACCTTCACCAGATTTTACACCTAATTTTCCGGCTCTTACCATATTCACTAATAGTGGACAAGGAGCATATTTAGGATTTTTGAAACCTTCGTACATGACATTCAGAATAGCAAGACAAACGTCAAGACCAATAAAATCGGCTAATTGAAGTGGTCCCATTGGATGTCCCATTCCTAATTTCATTACAGTGTCAATTTCGTAAACACCGGCTACTTTATTATATAACGTTTCGATTGCTTCGTTTAGCATCGGCATTAAAATTCTATTTGCCACAAAACCCGGATAATCATTTACTTCAACTGGAGTTTTACCTAATTTTTCAGATAAATCCATGATGATTTTAGTCACTTCGTCGCTGGTATTGTATCCGCGAATGATTTCGACCAATTTCATAATTGGCACCGGATTCATAAAATGCATTCCAATAACACGTTCCGGATGTGCTACAACAGCTCCAATTTGTGTAATGGAGATCGATGAAGTATTGGTTGCTAGAATAGTATTGTGAGAGCAAGCTTCGTTTAATTGCTTGAAAATGTTAAGTTTTAACTCTACATTTTCAGTAGCAGCTTCAACTACTAAATCTACACCAACAACACCGTCTTTAATATCAGTATAGGTAATAATATTGGTGATCGTTTTTGCAACTTCTTCCTGAGTTATTGTTCCTTTAGACAACATTCTGTCTAAGTTAGCGGCAATAGTTGCCATTCCTTTATCTAATGATTTCTCAGAAACATCAATTAGTTTTACAGTAAAACCACTTTGTGCAAATGTATGAGCAATTCCGTTACCCATTGTTCCTGCACCAATTACAGCTATAGTTTTCATTTATTTTTTGATATTATATTTATGATTTTAGCCACGAATTCACTAATTATGTTGTGCATTCGTGGCTAATTTTATTTTTAAGAATTTTCATTTATTTATCGAAACAATCAATAATCTGATACGCTACTCTTAGTGCATCTGTTGCTTGTTCAAGAGTTACAACTGGTGTAGTGTTAGTATTTATTGCATTTGCAAATGACTCTAATTCGTCTAAAATTGCATTGTTTTGCTCTACATCCGGATTGGTGAAATAGATTTGTTTTTTTACGCCTTCGGCATTTTGCAGAATCATATCAAAATCACCTGGAACTTCAGGAGCATCTTTCATACGAACGACTTCACATCTTTTCTCTAGAAAATCAACTGAAATGTAAGCATCTCTTTGAAAAAATCGTGTTTTACGCATGTTTTTCATCGAAATTCTGCTTGCAGTTAAATTGGCAACACAACCGTTTTCAAATTCGATTCTTGCATTGGCAATATCCGGAGTGTCACTAATTACAGAAACTCCACTTGCGTTGATACTTTTTACTTTTGAGTTTACAACACTTAAAATAGCATCAATATCGTGAATCATTAAATCCAGTACCACAGGAACATCTGTACCACGCGGATTGAACTCTGCCAAACGATGCGTTTCTATAAACATTGGATTTTCGATCATGTTTTTTGTAGCAATAAACGCTGGATTAAAGCGCTCAACATGACCAACTTGCCCTTTTACGTTGTGTTCTTTTGCCAAAGCAATAATTTCTTCAGCTTCCTCAACAGTATTGGCAATTGGTTTTTCAATAAAGATATGTTTTCCTGATTTGATGGCTACTTTAGCACATTTATAGTGCGAAAGTGTTGGTGTTACAATATCGATAACATCCACGGCGTGGATTAATTTTGCAATTGTACTGAAGTTTTTATAACCGAATTCTTTTGAAATTCTTTCGGCATTTTCTTGATTTTCGTCGTAAAATCCAACTAATTCGTATTTGTCAGATTGTTGTAATAAGCGTAAATGTATTTTACCAAGATGACCAGCACCTAAAACTCCTACTTTTAACATGAGAATGTATTTTAAACAAAAATATAATTTATTTGTCGAAAGTAAAAGTGAATACAATAAAGATTTAGCGATTTAATAATTAAAAATCAATATTTGATTTACTGTTTTGTTTCTTATTTTTGCAAAAATAAAACCTACCTATTTTGAAAGATACTGCCAAACATCAAGGACTTCGTAATCAATTAGTAAGCACTTTAGAACAAAAAGGAATTACTGACAGAGCGGTCTTGGATGCGATAAAAAAAATCCCAAGACACCTTTTTTTAAATTCAAGTTTTGAAGATTACGCTTATCAAGATAAGGCTTTTCCTATAGGAGCAGGGCAGACTATTTCGCAACCTTACACGGTTGCTTTTCAATCGCAACTATTAGAAGTTAAAAAAGAGCATAAAATTCTTGAAATTGGTACAGGATCTGGTTATCAGACTGCAGTTTTATGTATGTTGGGAGCTAAAGTTTATAGTATTGAAAGACAGAATGAGTTGTTTAAAACAACTTCTAATTTGTTTCCTAAGTTAAATATACGCCCCAAACATTTGTCTTTTGGAGATGGTTACAAAGGTTTGCCAAGTTATGCACCGTTTGATAGTATTATTGTAACGGCAGGTGCTCCGTTTATTCCGCAGCCATTAATGGCTCAGTTAAAAATAGGAGGGAGATTGGTAATTCCGTTAGGCGAAGATGTTCAGATTATGACTTTGCTGATTCGAAAAAATGAAACTCAATTTGAAAAACATGAGTTTGGAGAGTTTAGATTTGTTCCTTTATTAGAAGATAAAAATTAAGAGAAAAGCCCAATTTAGTTGGGCTTTTTTATTGCGTAAGAATTCCAATATATCTTTCTAAGCTTTCCTTCTCGATTTGAGCGATGAAAAGCAAAAAATCTTCTTTATCTTTTTTCGTTTGTGCTATTTCTAATGTTTGATAGTATTGCATCCTGTTTTCATAATCTCCTTTTATATTAGCTATTAAATAGCCTTTTTGCATTAAAATTAAATTCATGATTAATCGGGAAGTTCTACCGTTTCCGTCAATAAAAGGATGAATTGTAACTAATCTTTCATGCATTTCAGCAGCCAGAATAACAGGATGTAATTTATTTTTATTGATTTCATACCAAATAAAATATTCTTCCATTTCCTGAGGAACCATCAAAGGTTGTGGGGGCATATAACTACTTCCCTTAATCATGACTTGTACTTTTCGATAGCGACCCGCATCTTCAGGAATTATACCACGTAAAATTAAATTATGGATTGATAAAAGATCACGTTCATTTAAGCTATTGTTTTTTTGCATCAGATCTTTGATGAAACCTATTGCTTCCTGATGATTAATAGTTTCAAGATGCTCGCGCATACTTTTTCCTGAAATGGTCAAACCTTCATTTATAACTAAATCAGTCTCACGAAGTGTCATTGTGTTTCCTTCAATTCTATTACTCTCAAAAGTATATTCGAGCTCAAGAGCCTGACTGATTTTATAACTATCAAATTGTCTATAAGTGTCCAGTTTTTCTTTAAGAATATCAATTTCGTTTAGGATTTTTTCTAAAGTGGTTGATAATTTTAATTTTGAAACTGTTTTATTATATTTGATTTCCTGCTCAGCAACTTCCAGTGCTTTTAATGCAAATTCATCATCGCCAATTTCATATAGAATTTTTTCTTTTAGCCATGCAACCATTAGAGTTTCATAATCAATCTCTAAAAGTTGTGATAACTTTACAATTTGATCTTTAGTTGGTTTGCGTGAACCACTTTCAAATTTGCTTATCAAAGCCTGATCAATACCAAGTAATTGTGCTACTTCACGGGTTTTTAGACCCTTTTGTTCTCTTGCATTTTTAAGAAGCGATTTCATTTTGCTAAATTTTAAATTGTCTTGACAAATTTAGTCATAATTTTTGAGATAAAAAAAGCAATAATTGCTATTGCTTTTTTATTTATTTTATTTTGAAGGAAGTGAACCGTCTTTTCTCATTTCTTTTACTACTGTTTGCATTATTGCGTCAACTGTTTGACCTAAGTCAGTAACGTAATCTGATTTTGTGGTTCCTGTCCAGATTAATTTGTTTTCTTTCAATGAAAAAACATTCGTTTCAACCATATAAGAAGTGGTTTCCTGATAATATCCTGGATCGTAGAAGTTAGGAGAGTACATTCCGTACCAATTTCCAAAACCATAACCATACATTCCGGTGTACATTCCATCAAATCCACCATAATACATTCCGGTATAAGTTCCTGGAACATAATTGGTTTCTTTATCTGTGCTTACTAGTCGCATTGTAATTACGCCATCAAAATTTTCATCTTGTAAAATTTTTAATTTTTGTTCCTTAGTAAGTTGCGCAATAGTTTCGTTTAAATATTGGTAAGAAGTTTTGAAAATCTCATTACCGGCAGCAATTCTGTTTTCAGTTACTCTTCTTGAAGCTTCATCTTTTACCAATGCAACAACCAAAACTTTTTTAAAATGCTCCTGAGCAACAGTAATTTTAGGGTCTCTCCAACTATCGACGATAGACGTATTGCTGCCGCAACTTGAAAGTGCAAAAACAGTGATTAATAAAAACAAGTACTTCTTCATATTACATTTTTTTAGAATTATTGTAGTAAAAATACGTATAAAATAATGAAGAATACTAGTTCTTGCAAAAAATAGCTTTTAGTTATAAGCTTTTTTTATTCGGTCTAAGTCTCGCTTGGTGTCTTGTTCTTTAAGAGATTCACGTTTGTCGTAATTCTTCTTTCCTTTACAAAGACCTATTTGCAATTTTGCTAATCCTTTTTCATTCGTAAACAATTTTAAAGGAACAATTGTAAGTCCTTTTGCCTGAACGTTTTTATGAAGGGTTTTTAATTCTTTTTTGTTTAAAAGTAATTTTCTCTCGCTTCTTGATTTATGATTAAATTGATTTCCAAAAGAATATTCTTCTATATAAGTATTAATAGCAAAAAGTTCAAGATTGTTAAATTCACAAAAACTTTCGGTAATATTAGCTTTTCCTAAGCGTATTGATTTGATTTCGGTTCCGGATAAAACAATTCCGGCAGTATAAGTGTCGATTATCTCATAATCAAATCGAGCTCTTTTATTAAGTATATTGACTGTTTTTAACATAAGTACAAATGTAAACAAAATTGGAAAACTTTGATATGTCTAAAGATAATTAAAGATTTAATTGATTTAGATTTCAATTTACTAATTTTGTAAAAAGGAAAAGACCGTACTTTTTTAAAGCACGGTCTTTTTATTATTATTTTAAAAGTATAAAATGCAAAATCAATCTAAAGATCCTTTACACGGAATTACACTTCAAAAAATATTAGAATCACTAGTTGATCATTATGGTTTCGATACTTTAGCAGAATTAATCCCTATAAAATGCTTTACATCAAATCCTAGTATCAAATCAAGTTTAACTTTTTTAAGAAAAACCGATTGGGCTCGTAAAAAGATAGAAGATTTATATGTAAAATCTTTGCCTAAGTTTACCAAATGATTTCTTATAATTTATAAGAAATCATAACGCCGCCACGGTAAGGAAGCCATTCTCCACTTTTATTCCAGTTTGGTGCTTTTTCATATCTTCCAGGTGTTCCATCGTTATAATAACCATGGTAAAAACCTTGATGCCAGCCACCGCCTGCAAAAACGTCTAATAAAAATTTATTACTTAATTTGATATTGTATCCAACTGTCACTCCTAAGCGGTAACCAAAGCCGTGTTCGTATTCGTTGGTGTTCCAATAATTCCATTTTTGTATTTCGTAAAAATCAGGACCAGCGTGTCCACCTACATAAAAACCATTGTATTTTTCTTTAAAGTGATAACGGATTTCAGGAGTCAACGTATAGAATTTCATGGGACTATGACCGTCAAAAGATTCCCAAAAAGATGCCATTACATCAACACTAAAAGTCATTTTTTTTCCAATACTGGTTTCGATCCCAACATTTGGTACTGCTAATAAAGCCGTAGCGGCATTAAATTTAATAAAAGTCTGACTTTGAGAATGAATAGAAAAGAAAAGAACAAGTAGGATTAAAAACTTTTTCATAAAATTGATTTACGTGGTATTAAAATAAGGCGTTATGGCTTATTTTGCGTGCAAATATAACGGAAATCAATAACTCCTATTGCCTAAGTGTTTTAATTTAACAAGAATATTTTTTGCATGACTATCTTTGAAATTACTTACTGTTTAGTAATGAGTAGATTACAGAATCTAAAAAACGTCCTTCGTAAAACACAACTTCCTTAAGATGTGCTTCTTTTACAAAACCACATTTTTGCAATACCCTTTCAGAACCAAAGTTTTCAGGATCAATAATAGCTTCAATGGAATGTAATTTTAAATCTTCAAAGCCATATTTAATTAATTGATTTACAGCTTCTGATATAATTCCTTTTCCTTGAAATTCAGGAAGTAAAATATAGCCAATTTCTGCACGATAGTTTTCAGGCTGCATTCTGTAATAGCCAATAATGCCAAGTAGTTTAGGATTGTCTTTTAAAGTGATTCCCCAATTAATCCCGATATTTGTGACGATTTTATCTTCAATCGAGTCAATAAGTTCCAAAGCATCTTCGGTATTTTTTACTAAAGGTCTGGGAATATATTTCATGGTTTCAGGATTTGAACGCAATTCAAAAACTTCATTTACATCGTCATTTGTAACCCTTCTTAATAATAAACGTTCTGTTTCTATTGTTGGAAACGGAGTAAAATTGAATGCCAGCATTTTTTTTCGATTATAATATTTGTATACTAAATTTTGCCTGGAAAGTTTGATAACCGTCCAAAACTAAAATTCCTTCTTTTTCAAATAAATTGCCTGAGTTTTCGGCAGTGTCAGAATATCCCAACCATGGTTCGATACATATAAACGGAGCTTTTTCTTTTGTCCAAATTCCTAAACTAGGAAAATCTTCGAAATCAACTTTTATATAAGGTTTTGAATTCTCAAGGATTGTAAGTGAATTTGATTCTAATGTCTTAAAAATTAAAGCATCATTTTCAAACAATTTATAGTTTAAGGGAACTAAATTATTAGAAGTTTCTAAAGCTTTAGTTTTGTTTGAAATTAAATCATTTTCTAAAAGATAATATTCGAGGATTTCTTTCTTTTCGAATTCAAAAGCATAATTTTCAAAAGCTTCGGGTAAAGCTAAAGCAGGATGAGCTCCAATAGAAAAAGGCATTTTAGTTTCACCTTTATTAATTACTTTGTATTCGATATCTAATGTTGCTTCATTTAAAGTATAAATAAGTTGTAATTCAAATGAGAATGGATATTTTTTTAAAGTCTCTTCATTAGATTGCAATGAAAAAACAGCGCTATTTTCATTTTTTTTAATCAATTGAAATTCCATATCACGAGCAAAACCGTGTCGGGGTAATTGATATTCAATGCCATTAATAGTATAAATGTTGTTTTTTAAAGTTCCAACAATCGGGAATAGAACAGGAGAGTGTTTTCCCCAGAAATCAGGATTACCTTCCCAGATAAATTCTTTGTCTTGATTGTTTTTTAACGAAAATAATTCTGCTCCGGAGTGTTTAATTGATGCGCTTAATGTTGAATTTGAAATAGTTGTATTCAAAGTATTTGTTGTTGAAATGAATTAATTTTATAGCTATGTAAATATATTTTATAAATTTTATTTTTTTAGGAAAATGCTTAAAAATATTTTTTTGATAAAGTTTTGCTAAAATTAAATTTATCTTTTGTGTTTTCTCTGTGAATAGCTTTTTTTTTCATTAATTTGCTATATAAACAGCTAAAAAATATGAAAAAGCATTCCTTTAAAGGCCTTTTAACTATGGCTTTCTTTGTTGGAATTTCTTCTGTTTGGGCGCAACAAACGCCAACAGCAACAGCAGTAAATCCAGTTAACAACTACAATTATCACGATGCGTTTGCACCACATTTTTACACTAAAAATGCTACATCAACCCGTTCAGCAAGTGGTCAGCCAGGTATTGAATATTGGCAGAACAGAGCGGATTATCAGTTAACCGTAAAACTAAACGGAACAACAAATGAAGTTATTGGTACAGATGAAATCACGTATACTAATAATAGTCCGGATAAAATGTCATTTGTTTGGTTAAATCTGGATCAGAATTTATTTAAACAAGATTCTCGAGGAAATGCTGTTGTACCTTTAACAGGAAGCCGTAATGGAGCTCAAGGTCAAATTTTTGACGGTGGAAATAAGATAAAATCAGTAAAAGTAATTTCTGTTGGAAAGAAAAAGACAGAAGTTGAAGCAAAATATGTAATTACTGATACCAGAATGCAAATTTTTCTTCCTGAAGAATTAGCCTCAAAAGGTGCTGCTGTAAAAATCAAAATCGAATTCTCTTTCATCGCTCCTTTTGAAGGATCTGACAGAATGGGAGTTTTAGAAACTAAAAATGGTAAAATTTTTACCATTGCACAATGGTATCCACGTATGTGTGTATATGATGACGTAAGAGGTTGGAATACGGCTCCTTATTTAGGTGCTTCTGAGTTTTATTTAGAGTATGGAGATTTTGATGTAAAAATTACAACTCCCGCAAATCATTATGTTGTTGGTTCTGGAGAGTTGTTAAATGGAGCAGAAGTATTACCTGCTGAACAATTTAAACGTTATAAAGAAGCTTCTCAAAGTGATAAAACAGTTATGATTCGTTCTGCTGAAGAAGTTGCTGCAACGGCAAATACAAATGCAACAGGCGAGAAAACCTGGCATTATCAAATAAAAAATGCTCGTGATTTTTCTTGGGCATCATCTCCTGCTTTTATATTAGATGGAGCTAAAATTAACTTGCCAAGTGGTAAAAAAGCGTTGGCTCTATCAGCTTATCCGGTAGAAAGTGCCGGGCAGGATGCTTATGGCCGTTCTACTGAATATGTAAAAGCTTCGATAGAGAATTATTCTAAAAGATGGTTTGAATATCCTTATCCGGCAGCGACAAACGTTGCAGGAAATGAAGGTGGAATGGAATATCCTGGAATTGTTTTTTGCGGATGGGAATCTAAAGGAAAAGATTTATGGGGAGTTACAGATCACGAATTTGGACACATTTGGTTTCCTATGATTGTTGGTTCAAATGAGCGTTTATTTGCATGGATGGACGAAGGTTTTAATACTTTTATAAACTCTCTAAGTACTGCAGAATTTAATAAAGGAGAATATAATGATGAACCAACAGATTTGCACAAAAATGCAGAACCTTTTACAAGACCGGATCTGGAAACGATAATGAGTTCTCCTGATAACATGAAGGAAGCTAATATTGGTATGTTGTGTTATTTTAAGCCAAGTTCGGGACTGATAATTTTAAGAGAACAAATTTTAGGAAAAGATCGTTTTGATACTGCTTTCCGTACTTATGTTGAGCGTTGGGCTTTTAAACATCCTCAACCAGATGACTTTTTCAGATCTATGGAAAACGTAGCAGGTGAAGATTTAAGTTGGTTCTGGAGAAGCTGGTACGTTAACAACTGGCGTTTTGACCAAGGTATAAATTCAATTAAATATGTAAAAAACGATCCATCAAAAGGAGTTGTAATTACAGTTGAAAATTTTGATAAAATGCCAATGCCAATCGTTGTAGATGTTAAAACAAAAAGTGGTAAAGTTTCAAGAGTTACGGTTCCTGTAGAAGTTTGGCAGCGTAATAATGTATGGTCTTTCAAACATAATTCTACAGAAGAAATTGAAAGCATAACACTTGATCCTGATCACGTTTTTCCGGATAATAATGAAGCAAATAATATCTGGACAGCCACAAAAGGAACAATAGAGAAAGATGTAATTTTAGATGGTTATTTAGGAACATATTCAACTTCGAGAGCACCATTAAAAATTGATTTTACAGAAAAAAACAGCACACTGAATGTTGAAATAACAAATTTCCCTAAGTTCACTGTGCATCCTGTTGTAAGCGAAAAAGATACATTTGAATCCACTAGCGCTGGATTAAAATTTAAATTTAATGAAGCAAAAACAGGATTTGATATGACCGTTTTAGGTAACGGACAAGTGATTCCGTTTACTAAGAACTAGAAATATTAAATACAATTCGTTGTCAAACCCGACAGGTTTTAAAAACCTGTCGGGTTTTCTTTTGTTTCAGTTACAGGTTTCAGTTACAGGTTTTCTTAACCTCGGTAAAAAAAAAACTTAGAACCTTAGAGACTTAGCAACTTAGTGCCTTCTAAAAAAAAAATAACATTACATTAAAAAAATGTTAGATTTTCAATTTTTTGTTTTGTGAATAAAAAAATAATGTACTTTTGCACCAATGAATAAAATAAGTTTACATATAACTTCTTTGTCACGGACAAACTCACCTGTAACTTCTCCCGAAGTACGGATACTATCTCTATAGTATTCACAGAGTTTTTCGCCGCGTATTTATTTATATTCATTTTTCATTTTGAAATCACATAATTTGTCCATTGGACAAACATATCCTAAAAGTATATATTATTTTCTGAATTTTCTAAATCAATGTTTTGATTTTGAGAATGTTACTTCTTTTTTGTCTATTTTTATTGGATTGATTTCTGGATTTCAAACTAAACAATACGTTTTAATTTTTAACTCTAACTTCAACTATTGAAATGAAAATCTCTATTGTTGTTACTCAGGAAGAACACTTCAAATTCGCACAGGAAATTTGCGATACAATAGAATCATCTGCCTTATTAAGAGGTACAGGGATTGCTAAAAGAACTCCTGAATACATTCAGAAAAAAATGTCGAACGGTGATGCGATGATTGCTTTAGCAGATGGAAAATTTGCTGGTTTTTGTTATATCGAAAGTTGGCAACACGGAAAATTCGTGGCACACTCCGGCTTAATCGTTCACCCGGATTATAGAAGTTTAGGTTTGGCAAAAAAAATCAAGTCAAAAGTTTTTGATTACTCGCTAAAAAGATACCCAGATGCAAAAATATTTGGTATTACAACAGGTTTGGCCGTAATGAAAATCAACTCTGATTTAGGTTACAAACCAGTGCCGTTCTCTGAACTTACAACAGATCCAAGTTTTTGGTCAGGCTGTAAAACCTGTACCAATTATGAAATTCTAAAAAGCAAAGAAAACAAGATGTGTCTTTGCACAGGAATGTTGTACGATCCGAAAGAAAAACAAAAAGATCCGCCAAGACACCCTTTTAATGAGGCTGTTTTAAGCAGATTAAAAAAAATAAAACAAGCCTTATTCTTAAATAAACTATTGTCGTTTATCTTTTTAACCTAAGAATAAATTTAAAAAGAAATCTCAAACTTGCTACATACGAAAGTATTAGCCTAAATTATAAAAAATGAAAAAAGTTGTATTAGCTTATAGTGGAGGATTAGATACCTCGTATTGTTTGAAATATTTAAAAAATGAAAAAGGATACGAAGTTCACACCGTACTTGTAGATACAGGAGGATTTGACGCAGAAGAATTATCTGCAATCGAAAAAAGAGCATACGAATTAGGAAGTGCGCAACACGCAAACCTTACAATCGTAGATAAATATTATGATAAAGCTATAAAATATTTGATTTTCGGAAACGTATTAAAAAACAATACATACCCATTATCAGTGAGTGCAGAGCGTGTTTTTCAAGCAATTGAAGCTATAAAATATGCTAAAAAAGTTGGAGCAAGCGCCATCGCACACGGAAGTACAGGTGCAGGAAATGATCAAATTCGTTTTGATTTAATTTTCCAGACTATCGCTCCTGAAATTGAAATCATTACACCAATTAGAGATTTAAAACTTTCAAGACAAGAAGAAGTAGATTATTTAGCTCAAAACGGAGTTCACTATTCTTGGGAAAAAGCACAATATTCGATCAATAAAGGACTTTGGGGAACAAGTGTTGGAGGAAAAGAAACCTTAACTTCAAGTCAGCCATTGCCAAGTGAAGCTTATCCGTCGAAATTGCAAAAAGAAGGAGAAGAGAAAGTGACTTTGCATTTTGAACAAGGTGAATTGGTTGCATTAAACGGAAAAAAAGATGTTCCTGAAAAAAACATCGTAAAACTTGAAAAACTGGCAAATGCTTATGCAATTGGTAGAGATATTCACGTAGGAGATACCATTATTGGAATAAAAGGAAGAGTTGGTTTTGAAGCTGCTGCACCTTTAATAATCATAAAAGCACACCATTTATTAGAGAAACATACACTTGGTAAATGGCAGCAATATTGGAAAGAGCAACTAGGAAACTGGTACGGAATGCTGTTTCATGAAGGTCAGTTCTTAGATCCTGTTATGCGTAATATTGAAACGTTTTTACAAGACACGCAAAAAACAGTTAACGGAACTGTAACGGTTTCATTAAAGCCATATCATTTTTCGCTTGACGGAATCGAATCTAAAAATGATTTGATGAACACAGGTTTTGGCCAATATGGAGAAATGAATAATGCCTGGACGTCTGACGATGCAAAAGGATTTATTAAGATTTTAGGAAATGCACAAAACATATTTTCATCTGTAAACCACTTAGATTATGATTAATGCAGGAATAATTGGTGGTTCAGGCTACACGGCCGGAGAACTTATCAGAATATTAATGTATCATCCCAATGTAAACATCGATTTTGTTTACAGTACAACCAATGCTGGTAAACCGCTTTCTGTGGCGCACCAAGATTTGATGGGAGATATTGAAATGAATTTTACTGATACGATCAATCCAAACGTAAATGTTGTTTTCTTGTGTTTAGGTCACGGAAAATCGATTTCATTTTTAAAGGAAAATCAATTTGCAAGTCACACGAAAATCATTGATTTAGGAAATGATTTCAGATTGAATAAAGATGCTCATTTTGAAGGAAAAGATTTTGTTTACGGTTTACCCGAATTGAATAAAGCAGATATTAAAAAAGCAAATTATATTGCAAATCCGGGTTGTTTTGCTACAGCAATTCAATTGGCTTTATTGCCATTAGCAAAACATGATTTGTTGAATAATGATGTCCATATTAATGCCACAACCGGAAGTACCGGCGCAGGAGTTGGACTTTCAGATACATCTCATTTTAGCTGGAGAAACAACAATATGTCACATTATAAAGCTTTTGAGCACCAGCATTTAGGAGAAATCTCTGAAAGTTTGGTTCAACTGCAAGAAGATTTTGAAAGTGATTTACTTTTTATTCCGAACAGAGGAGATTTTCCAAGAGGAATTTTTGCAACTTTATATACAATTTCAGACGAAAGTCTGGAACAAACCATTGCAAAATACCAAGAGTTCTATAAAAATGAGCCGTTTGTAACCGTTACAACGACAAACATCAATATGAAGCAAGTCGTTCAAACTAACAAATGTATTATCAGTTTAATGAAAAAAGGAAACCGGATTTTGATCACCTCAATCATTGACAACTTAACCAAAGGTGCTTCCGGACAAGCAATTCAAAACATGAATTTGATGTTCGGATTAGAAGAAACCACCGGTTTACATTTGAAACCAAGCGGATTTTAGAAAAAATTTGTTTCAGGTTTAAAGTTTCAAGTTCTGCACGTAACTTGAAATATAAATACACAAACTTAAACTAGTTTCAGCTTTAAAGTTTCACGTTCTATAGATAACTTGAAACATGAAACCTGAAACAAAATAAACAAAAAAAGATGAACTTATTCAACGTATACCCACTTTATGACATAACACCTGTAAAAGCAGTAGACTGCACAATTACAGATAATAACGGAGTGGAATATTTAGACTTATATAGCGGACATGGTGTAATTTCGATTGGCCATACGCAACCAGATTATGTAGCCAAATTGAAGAATCAATTGGACCATTTAGGATTTTATTCGAATGCAATTCAGAATCCTTTACAGGTTGAATTGGCTCAAAAACTAGGAAAGCTTTCTGGTTTAGAAGATTATGAACTATTTTTATGTAGTTCAGGTGCCGAAGCCAATGAAAATGCTTTAAAATTAGCCTCTTTCCACAACGGAAAATCAAGAGTTATAGCTTTTGATAATTCTTTCCACGGAAGAACTTCTGCAGCAGTTGCAGTTACGGATAACAAAAAAATTGTAGCACCAATTAATGCGCAGCAAGTCGTTACTTTTTTGCCTTTAAACCAAATTGAATTAGTTGAAGCAGAATTGGCTAAAGGAGATGTTACAGCTGTAATTATCGAAGGAATTCAAGGGGTTGGAGGTTTAGATGAGGGAACAACAGAATTTTTTCAGGCTTTAGAAAAAACGTGTAAAAAACACGATGTTGTCTTGATTTTAGATGAAGTACAATCAGGATATGGAAGAAGCGGAAAATTCTTCGCTTTCCAACATCACGGAATCAACGCTGATATTATCTCAGTTGCAAAAGGAATGGGGAACGGATTTCCGGTTGGAGCCATTTTGATCTCTCAAAAATTTGAAGCAAGTTTCGGATTATTAGGTACAACTTTCGGCGGAAGCCATTTATCTTGTGCAGCAGGAATCGCGGTTTTGGATGTAATTGAAAAACTAAAATTACAAGATAACGTAAACGAAGTTTCGGCTTATTTCTTAGAAAAAATCAAAGAAGTTCCCGGAATCAAACAAGTAAAAGGAAAAGGTTTAATGCTTGGAGTTGAATTTGATTTTGATGTAAGCGCATTAAGAAAAAAACTAATTATCGAAAAACACATTTTTACAGGAAGTGCCAATAATAAAAATTTGCTTAGAATTTTGCCGCCACTTACAGTAAAAAAAGTTGATATTGATACTTTTATTGTAGCTTTAAAAGAAAGTTTAGAAGAACTTAAAAATTAAGTTTACCTACAACTGTTAATTCGTTTAATTGGTTAATCGATTAAACGAATTAACGATTAACCAATTAAACCAAAAAAATGAATCCATTATCAATTGAAAAACGCGATGCAGTTTTGCGGACTATGACAAAGCTGGTCGAGCAGGAGCGGAATCAAATTATTCTAACGAATCAAGAAGATTTACTTGCTTATAACGGTTCAGATTTAGCGATGGAAGAACGCTTAAAAGTTGATGATAAAAAAGTCGACGAGATGATTTTATCCTTAAACCAATTGGCTTCTCAAGAAGATCCGGTTGGAGTAGAGCGTTTTCATTTTGTTCATGATAATGGAATTAAAGTAGTCAATAAAACTGCAGCTTTTGGTACGATATTAATTATATATGAATCTCGTCCGGATGTTACGATTGAAGCTGGTGGAATCGCCTTTAAATCCGGAAATAAGATTTTATTAAAAGGAGGAAAAGAGTCTTTACGATCAAATTTGAAAATTGTGAGTTTATGGCATCAGGCTTTAGAAGAAAATGGAGTTTCTAAAGATTGGGTTGAGTATTTGAATTACAATCGTGCAGAAACGCAGGCTTTTTTAGAAAAACCAACCCAAAAAGTAGATTTAATTGTTCCAAGAGGTGGAGAAAAATTAATAGAATTTGTAAAAGCTCATGCAACTTGCCCTGTAATTGTAAGCGGACGCGGAAACAATTTTGTTTACGTTCATGAAAAAGCAAATACAGATTTAGCTTTAAAAGTAATCTTGAATGCCAAAACTTCTAAAATCTCAGCATGTAATGCAGTTGACAAAGTTCTGATAGATTCTAAATTGCCGAATTTTGAAGGCTTTGTAGCTATTTTAATAGAAGAATTAAAAGAGTTTAATGTTGAAGTGATTGTTGATGAATCTCTAAAAAGCTTTGAAGACACAGAAACACTTCAAAACGAAGATATCTGGTACGAAGAGTTTCTTGATTACAAAATCGTAATCGGAACAGTTGATTCTGAACAACATGCGATTGAAAAAATCAATAAATATTGTGGAGGACATTCGGCTGTTATAATTACCAGAGACGATAAAGCTGCACAAGAATTCATGGATGCCGTTGATGCCGCCGCAGTTTATCAAAATGCTTCAACACGCTTTACTGATGGAGGACAATTTGGTTTAGGCGGAGAATTAGCTATAAGCACAGATAAATTGCATCAAAGAGGACCAATTGGTTTACAACATCTTGTTACCAATAAATGGTACGTGTACGGAGAAGGGCAAATTCGTTAGAATTTTAGAGTTCAGATTTTAGATTGAAGATTAACGATTTTTGATTTCAGATTATTGGAATTTGGAATTTGAAAAATTGGAATTTCTTTAAAAATTTAGCTTTGCGAACTTAGCGTTTGTAAACACAAACAATATAAAAAAACCTTGCGCACTTTGCGGTTAAAAAAAAACTTAGTGCCTTCGAGCCTTCGTGGCAAAAACAAGAAAAATGAGCAAAAAAAGGATTTTATTAAAAATAGGAAGTAATACTTTAACCAAAGAAACCAATCATATTTCTCGGGGAAAAATTGAAGACCTCGGAATGCAGATTGCAGCTTTAAACAAAGATTACGAATTTGTAATTGTAAGTTCTGGAGCAATCGCGGCCGCCAAACAATTTGTAAAACTGGAAAGTAAAGGAAAAGAAATTGTAGTAAAACAAGCATTAGCTTCAATTGGTCAGCCACATTTAATGCGGATTTTCCATGAAAATTTCAGTGATTTAGGTTTATTGACATCGCAATGTTTATTGTCTTATTCAGATTTCGAAAAAGACCAGTCAAAAGTAAACATTGTCAATACGATAAACGTTTTGGTTGAGAACAATTACATCCCGATTATTAATGAAAATGATACCGTTGCCACAGATGAGATTCAGTTTGGGGATAATGACAAATTAGCTGCTTTAACCGCAGTGCTGCTAAATGTTGATATTTTGATAATTGCCACCAATACAAACGGAATTTATACGAAAGATTCCATTCACGATGAAATTCCGGAAACGATTAAATTAGTTAATGATTTAAAGACATTAGAAAAAGAAATTGGCGAATCAAAATCATCACACGGAACAGGAGGAATGCAATCCAAAATCGAAGCAGCCGCAATTGCAAAAGCAGCCAACATCGAAACCTGGATCGTCAACGGATTAAATGATAATTTTATTCTGCGGGCGCTAAATAATGAGATTCCTTTTACTAAGATTGTGTAAAGAGAACGCGGATGAAACGGATTCGCTATCGCGAAGACGCGGATTAAAACGGATTTTATCTTTGTTATTTAATTTATATAGTATATTTCGTTCAAATTTGTTTTTTATGAAATTATTACATCAAGAGCTGACCGATGTCATTATTAAAACTTTTTACGAAGTTTATAATGAATTAGGACATGGGTTTTTAGAAAGAGTTTATCAAAATTCCTTGTATTTGGAATTAAAAAATAAAGGTTTGTATGTTGAAGCTCAGAAGAAAATAATAGTATATTATAAAGGGGCTAAAGTAGGTGAATATTATGCAGATTTAGTAGTTGAAGATTTAATTATTTTAGAACTAAAAGCAGCTAATTGTATTGTAGTCGAGTTTGAAAATCAAATTTTGAATTATTTAAAAGGCACAGACTGTGAAGTTGGTCTACTTCTAAATTTTGGAACAAAACCAGAATTCAGACGAAAAGTATTTGAAAATAGTAGAAAAATAAGAATATAAAAAATCCGCGTCAATCTGCGTCTTCGCGATAGCGAATCAGTAGAATCCGCGTCTAATTTTAGATAGCTAATAAGAAAAAAATAAAAACAGTATAAAAGTTAATTTAGTTAATCAAATAAACAAATTAACGATTAACCGATTAAACAAGAAATTATGAATTATATTTCAATTAAAGATATCGACTCATTAGCAAAATGGGTAAAAAGCGCGATCAAGATCAAAAAAGATCCGCTTAAAAATAAAAAGTTAGGTAAAAATAAAACCTTAGGAATGTTATTCTTCAATCCGAGTTTAAGAACACGTTTGAGTACACAAAAAGCGGCTTTAAATCTAGGAATGAACGTTATGGTAATGAACTTTACCAACGAAGGCTGGACATTAGAGTTCGAAGATGGAGCTATAATGAATTCCGGTGCCTCAGAACATATTAAAGAAGCTGCAGAAGTAGTTTCTCAATATTGTGATATTATCGCAATCCGTGCTTTTGCTGGTTTGGTGGACAAAGAAAAAGATTATGCCGAAACCGTTATTTCAGGATTTTTGAAATATGCAACAGTTCCAATTGTAAATATGGAAAGTGCTGTTCGTCATCCAATGCAATCTTTGGCAGATGCTATTACAATGGAAGAACACAAAACAAAACACAAACCAAAAGTAGTACTTTCGTGGGCGCCGCATCCAAAAGCATTGCCTCAGGCAGTTGCAAATTCTTTTGTAGAAATGATGCAAATGCAAAAAGACATGGATTTTGTAATCACACATCCGGAAGGTTACGAATTGAGTCCGGAAATCACAAAAGACTGCAAAATCGAATACGATCAAAATAAAGCTTTCGAAAATGCCGATTTCGTTTACGTAAAAAACTGGAGCAATTTCAATGATTACGGAAAAGTAACCAACAGCGATCCAAACTGGACAGTCACAGCTGAAAAAATGGCTTTAACGAACAACGGAAAATTCATGCACTGTCTTCCGGTTCGTCGTAACGTAATTGTAACAGACGAAGTTTTAGACGGCGAAAACTCAATCGTAATCGAACAAGCGAATAACAGAACGTATTCGGCACAATTAGTTTTACAGAAGATTTTAAAAAAGTTGTAATTTGAGGTGCAAAGGCTCAAAGTGACAAAGGTTCAAAGGTTTTTAAAACCGTAACAAAAGCCTTTGTTCCTCTGAACCTCTGAACCTCTGAACCTTTGAACCTTGAAAGAAATGAATGTATCAGTAATAAAAATAGGTGGAAATATCATCGATAATCCATTAGAATTAGAACAATTTTTAACCGATTTTTCTAAAATCGAAGGCTATAAAGTTTTAGTTCACGGCGGTGGAAAATCAGCTACAAAAATGGCACAGAGTATTGGTTTAGTTCCGCAAATGATTGACGGACGCCGAATTACAGATGCTCCAATGCTTGACGTTGTGGTAATGATTTACGCTGGACAAATCAATAAACATATTGTGGCGCAATTGCAGGCAAAAGACAATAAGGCAATTGGTTTTTCTGGCGCTGATGGGAATTTGATTCAATCAACAAAACGAAATCATCCCACAATCGATTATGGCTTTGTAGGCGATGTAAAACAAATCAATACCAAATTATTGGCAACTTTATTAGAAACTGGAATTGTTCCTGTTTTCTGTGCAATTACACACGATAAAAATGGACAATTGTTAAACACAAATGCTGACACAATTGCAAGCGAATTATCAATTGCGTTATCTGAAGTTTTTGATGTTACGCTGACATATTGTTTTGAAAAACAAGGGGTTTTGCAAGATTCAGAAGACGATTCATCTGTAATAACAGAAATAAACGAAACATTATACAATAAACTAAAAGAAGAAAAAGTAATCCATTCCGGAATGATTCCAAAATTGGATAATTGTTTCAATAGTTTATCAAGAGGCGTTCAGAAAATCAAAATCGGACATCATAAAATGCTCCAAAATCCAGATGTTATGCACACCACAATCACATTATAAAATGATGCCACGAATTACACGAATTTTCACGAATTGTAATTAAATAAAAAATTAGCGGAAATTCGTGTAATTCGTGGCAAAAAAGTATAACTGCGAAAGTTATTTTAAATATTAATTTAAGAAATTTGCGCAAATTAAAAACGTCACAGATTCAATTAAAACTTTGTGACTTCGTGCCTTCGCGGCAAAGAAACCATAACTATGAAAAATATTGCAGCGCTTACCCAGGAAGCAATTAGTTTATTAAAAAGTTTGATAGAAACCCCTTCATTTTCAAGTGAAGAAGACCAAACAGCACTTTTAATTGAAAATTGGTTCAATCAAAACGAAATTCCTTTTAAAAGAGAAAACAATAATGTGTGGGCTTTCAACAAGTATTTCGACGAAAATAAACCAACACTTTTACTAAATTCACATCACGATACCGTAAAGCCAAATCAGGCTTATACAAACGATCCGTTTAAAGCCATTGAAAAAGACGGAAAATTATTCGGTTTAGGAAGTAATGATGCGGGCGGATGTTTGGTTTCATTATTGGCAACCTTTGTTCATTTTTATGAAAATCAAAACCTATCACATAATATCGTAATTGTGGCTTCCGCCGAAGAAGAAAGCAGTGGGAAAAATGGTTTAAACAGTGTTTTAAAACATTTACCAGAATTAGATTGCGCCATTGTTGGAGAGCCAACATTAATGCAATTAGCAGTTGCAGAAAAAGGTTTATTGGTTCTTGACGTAAAAGTAAAAGGAACCGCGAGCCACGCTGCACATCAAAACGATGATAATTCATTATACAAATCAATTCCGGTAATGGAATGGTTTAAAAACTATAAATTCGACAAAATCTCAGATGTTCTAGGTCCGGTAAAAATGACCGTAACGCAAATCAGTGCAGGAAAACAGCATAATGTTGTGCCGTCAGAATGTGATTTGGTTGTTGACATTCGTGTAACAGATCGTTATACAAATGCCGAAATTCTTGAAGTTGTAAAAGCAAATATAAACGCCGAAGTAACACCAAGATCAATGCATTTAAACGCATCGTCTATTCCGGTTGAACATGGTTTGGTACAAGCAGGAATTGCTTTAGGAAGAACTACTTATGGGTCTCCAACGCTTTCAGATCAATCTGTTTTAAGCTGTCAGTCCTTAAAACTTGGGCCGGGAGAAACACTACGGTCACATTCAGCAGACGAATTTATTTTTGTAAATGAAATTGAAGAAGGAGTCGATTTGTATATCAAAATACTAACAGATTTCTTTAAATTATAATATTTTTTAGGAGCTAATCCCGCTATCCGTTCCAATCTTTTCCTGGCTAAAGAAGCCAGAAAAAGGATTTCCACTACTATCGGGGCTAGAAACACCACTAGTATAAACAATGACATTAGATGTAAATTAGAAAATGACTTCAAAGAATACGACTTAAAGAAAATAATCTAAGCAGTCCAAAAATCTAAGCAGTCTAATAATCTAACAATCTAAGAAGTCTAAAAATCTAAGTTATGAAACTTTGGGAAAAAGGAATACCAACAGATAAACAAATCGAACATTTCACAGTTGGAAACGATCGTGAACTGGATTTAGTTTTAGCAAAATACGATGCTTTAGGTTCAATCGCTCATGCCAAAATGTTAGGTCAGATTGGTTTGTTAACTGCAGAAGAAACAACATCTTTAGTAGACGCTTTAGACGAAATCATCGCTGATATTATAGTTGGAGATTTCGAAATCGAAGACAGTTTCGAAGACGTCCATTCTAAAATAGAATATCTCTTAACAGTAAAACTAGGCGATGCAGGAAAAAAAATCCACACTGCGCGTTCTCGTAATGATCAGGTTTTAGTAGACGTTCATTTGTATTTAAAAGACGAATTAAAAGCCATAAAAGGGCAGGTAAAAACATTATTTGATTTGTTGATGGAATCGGCAGAAAAACATCAAAATGTATTATTGCCGGGTTATACGCATTTACAAATTGCCATGCCATCGTCATTCGGAATGTGGTTTTCTGCTTACGCCGAAAGTTTAATCGACGATATTACAATGTTGAATACAGCTTCAAAAATTGTAGATCAGAATCCGTTAGGTTCTGCAGCAGGTTATGGAAGTTCATTCCCAATCAACAGAACATTTACAACGCAGGAATTAGGTTTTGAAACCTTAAAATACAATGCCGTTGCAGCGCAAATGAGCCGCGGAAAAGCAGAAAAAACAGTCGCTTTTGCAATGAGCAGTGTTGCAGCAACATTATCAAAATTTGCAATGGACGTTTGTTTGTATATGAGTCAAAACTTTGATTTCATTAGCCTTCCGGCGCATCTTACAACAGGATCGAGCATTATGCCTCACAAGAAGAATCCGGACGTATTTGAATTAATCAGAGGAAAATGCAATAAGATTCAGGCGCTTCCATACGAAATCACTTTAATTACCAATAATTTGCCAAGTGGTTATCACAGAGATTTACAGCTTTTAAAAGAAGGATTGTTTCCTGCGCTTCAAAACTTAAAAGCGTGTCTTGATATTGCGATTTTCTCAGTAAAAGATATTACCGTAAAAGACAATATTTTAAAAGATAAAAAATACGATTATTTGTTTACCGTAGATACTTTAAACGAAATGGTTGTAGAGGGAATGCCGTTTAGAGATGCTTACAAAGCTGTTGCAGAACAATTGGAAGCCGGAACATACAAATCTCCAAAAGAAACAAAACATACACACGAAGGAAGTATCAATAATTTGTGTTTAGACGCAATTAAAGAAAAAATGAAAAAAGCCTATTAAGCTTTTTAGCTAAATGTTTCTTCTTAAATGAAAAACGGATTGCAATAATCCATAATAAAACAGAACCCCGAATTGAAAAATTTGGGGTTCTGTTTTTATGTTAACATATAACAATAATCATCTTACAAATAAATTGAAATACTAAATTAAAAACACTATTTTTGGTTTGCATTTTTATAAAAGTAAATATGAATAAGTTTGATGACCAAGCCACTAAAGCGCTTCTGGATAGAAACCTAATAACCGAAAACAAGTATCAGGAAATCACTTCCTATCGCAATCTGAATATTTTTTCGCTAAATGCAGAATTAAAATTGTTTGTCTATTTATCGGTTTTGTTATTTACTTCAGGAATCGGAATTTTGATTTACGAAAACATTGATAGTATTGGGCATATTGCGATTCTTTCTTTATTATTGATTGTTATTGGAGTTTGTTTTTATTACTGTTTTAAAAACGCAAAAGGCTTCCAAAAAGCCGAAACTACTTTTGAACACCCTGTCTTAGAATATTTGGTTTTGGCAGCCAATATCCTAACCTGTATTTTTATCGGTTATTTGCAATTTCAATACAAACCATTCGGAACACATTACGGATTAGCAACTTTAATTCCAACACTAGTTAGTTTCTTCTGTGCTTATTATTTTGATAATAAAAGTGTTCTAACCATTGCTATTACTGGTTTGGCAGCGTATGTTGGACTTTCGGTAACACCTCAGGATTTATTAAACAATACTAATTTTTATGCGGACCAAGCGTTGAGTTATTCCGCAATAACGCTTGGAGTTTTACTTATTTTATGGACAGTTTACAGTACCAGAATTCAGCTAAAAACACATTTTACCATTATTTATCTAACATTTGCTTTGCACATTATTAGTATTGCCTCAATCAATAGTTTAGTTGATTATTACAATGATGGCATTTGGTTGGTTTTTGCCTTTGTTCTGGCGGGTTCATCGTATTATTTTTATAAAGTGAGTCATAATCTCAAGGCGATTTCGTTGTATGTTTTTATGATTGTCTATGCTTATATTGGTTTTAATATATTCTTGTTCAGAGTTTTTGAACATATTGATTTCTCAGATATTTGGGCGTTATTTATTTTAATTCTTCCGGCATATTTTATAGGCTCAATAGTATTATTTATTAAACTTATTAAAAACTTCAATAAAGAAATTGCCAAATGATAGTACACAATAAACAATTTTTAGATGATTTAGCTTTGCTTGAGGAAGCAAATTCTTTGCAAAGCGCGGGTTTTATAAGTAAAGAACAAAAAGATTTAATCAAAAAACAATTACCGGATTTTAAAGGTAGCAGCAATATTTTGGTTCGATTAGGATTCTTTTTATTAGGATCATTTTTGTACTTATCAATATGTGGGGCAATTTCGTTATTTGGTTTAGTCGGCGAGAATTATTTCTTTAAAATTTGCTGTTATATTTTTGCTGCAGTTGGTTTTGCAGGAGCAGAATTATTAGCCAACCAAAAATATTACGGACACGGCTTAGATGATGCATTTTGCTTGGGAGCAATTTTAAATTTAGGAATTGCAATTGGAATTTCTACAGATGGGTACGAATTAGTCATTGCCGTATTTGTTGCAATTGCTTCCTTTATAATGTATAGAAGATATTTGCATTTACTTTCGTTGTTGGTTTTCTGTTTAGCTTCTTCGGCTGTTTTATTTTACGGAATGTTTGAGTTTGGACCAATCGGAAAAGCAATTCTACCATTTGTTGCGATGATATTTGCAGTAATATTTTATTTTTTCACTAAAAAAACAATTAATAATCTCAAGGAAAGTTATTTCTATAATGGTTTATTATTAGCCAATAGCTTCTGTTTAATTCTATTTTATCTTTCTTGCAATTATTTGGTAGTGAGAGAACTTTCTGCTGAACTTTTAGGAGTTTATGTTCAGCCTGGGCAGGATATTCCGTTTGCCTATTTCTTTTATGCTTTTACTTTTATAGTTCCAGTTGTTTATTTGGTTCAGGCTTTAAAAACAAAGGATAGAATTATGCTTTGGATAAGCTTTTTAGCTATCGGATTTTCTATTTATACCATTAGATTTTATTACTCAGTTTTGCCAATAGAAGTAGCGCTAACGCTTGGCGGACTGGTTTTATTCGCAATAGCATATTTTTCGATTAAAAAACTAAAAGACAATGAAACTGGATTGACTTTTAAACCAGACAGAATCAATAATTCGAACTCTATTTTAAATGCTGAAGCTTTAATTGTTGCTTCAACATTTGGTTTAAAACCAGAAGTAAAACCTGAAAGTTCACCAATGGATTTTGGAGGTGGAGGTTTTAGCGGAGGAGGTTCAGAAGGAACTTTTTAAATTAAAGTTGCCACAGATTAAAATGATTGAGAAATCTATAAAATCATTTTAATCTGTGGCAAAAAATATTAAACTTTCTCTTTCAAAGCCACAGCATCAATATCACTGTGCGAAACATCATAAACAGCTTTTTCGTTTTTGATTAAAATAAGCTGTGGAGATTCATGATAAACGTTGAATTTGTCGGCAATTTCATTTGAAATATCTCTGTGTGCAATTAAATCTAAAAAGTACGCATCAACAGTCTCATTTAAATCAAATTCGCGCTCAAATTGTTTCAAAGCCATTCGGCTAATACTGCATCTTGTACTGTGTTTAAAAATTACAACCGGCTTTTCGTTTGAAATTGTTGTAACGTCTGATAATTGTGCTATATCGGTTAATTCAGTCCAATTTACATTGTTTTTTGGAGTGTCTGTATTCTCTGAATTTCCGAAGATTGAATTTAAAAAACTCATATTTTGACTTGTTTTATGACTTTTTGACGCTAAAAACGGATTGAAAATCGATTTTTAGCGACATTTTGTCTCTATTTTTAATGTGGAATATATTTTGAATGTTCTGAGGCAAAGTTATATTATTTAAAGTTAAAAATTTAATCCAATAAATTGTAATTTTAAAGGTATCGAAATTTATAAGTAAAATCAATCATAAATCACATTAATATATGAACATAAATAAATTTACAATTAAGTCGCAAGAAGCCATCCAGCTTTCACAGCAATTGGTGCAAGGCAACGGACAGCAGCAAATAGAAAACGAACACATTTTTAAGGCCATTTTTGAGGTAGACGAAAATGTCGCGCCGTTTATTCTGAAAAAACTAAATGTAAATGTTCCGTTGTTTTTACAAATATTAGACAGTACAATTCAGAGTTTTCCAAAAGTTTCAGGCGGAGAAATATTACTTTCAAGAGAAGCAAACAAAACACTGAATGAAGCTGAGATTATTGCTCAGAAAATGAACGATGAATATGTTTCTATCGAGCATTTAATTTTGGCAATTTTTGACTCAAAAAGCAAGGTTTCACAAATTTTAAAAGATCAGGGAGTTACCGGAAAAGGGCTTAAAGCTGCTATCGAAGAACTTCGTAAAGGAGAAAGAGTAACATCGGCTTCAGCTGAAGAAACTTATAATGCACTTAACAAATACGCTAAAAATCTAAACGAATTAGCACGTACAGGAAAACTGGATCCGGTTATTGGCCGTGACGAAGAAATCCGTCGTGTGTTGCAGATTTTGACTCGTAGAACCAAGAATAACCCAATGTTAGTGGGAGAGCCAGGAGTTGGTAAAACTGCTATCGCCGAAGGTTTGGCACATAGAATTGTTGATGGTGACGTGCCGGAAAACTTAAAAGATAAAATCGTTTTCTCACTAGATATGGGAGCACTTATTGCGGGTGCAAAGTATAAAGGAGAATTTGAAGAACGTTTAAAATCGGTTGTAAAAGAAGTTACATCTGCTGAGGGCGATATTGTTTTATTTATCGACGAGATTCATACGCTTGTGGGTGCAGGTGGAGGAGAAGGCGCAATGGATGCGGCCAATATTTTAAAACCTGCTTTGGCTCGTGGAGAATTAAGAGCTATTGGAGCAACGACTTTAGATGAATATCAAAAATATTTTGAGAAGGATAAAGCCTTAGAACGTCGTTTTCAAAAAGTATTAATTGACGAGCCGGATACCGAAAGTGCCATTTCGATTTTACGCGGAATCAAAGAAAAGTACGAAACGCATCATAAAGTTCAAATTAAAGACGAGGCAATTATTGCTGCTGTTGAACTTTCGCAACGTTATATTACGAATCGTTTTTTACCGGATAAAGCCATCGATTTGATGGACGAAGCTGCGTCTAAACTGCGCATGGAAATCAATTCAAAACCGGAAGAATTAGATGTTTTGGATCGTAAAATCATGCAGTTAGAAATCGAGATCGAAGCCATTAAACGTGAAAAAGAAGAAAGCAAACTGAAAATTTTGCACATGGAATTGGCAAATCTGAAAGAAGAACGCAACGTAATCTATGTCAAATGGAAATCTGAAAAAGATATTGTTGACGGAATTCAAATCGTAAAACAAGAAATTGAAGATTTTAAATACGAAGCTGAACGTGCTGAACGTGATGGTGATTACGGAAAAGTTGCCGAAATACGTTACGGAAAAATCAAAGAAGCGCAAGAACGTTTGGATGTTTTGCAAAAGCAATTACAAGAATATCAATCAGGTCATTCTTTAATTAAAGAAGAAGTAACCCGCGAAGATATTGCCGAAGTTGTAGCAAAATGGACAGGAATTCCTGTAATGAAGATGCTTCAGACTGAAAGAGAAAAACTGTTACATCTTGAAGATGAATTGCACAAACGTGTCGTTGGTCAGGAAGAAGCTATAGAAGCCGTGAGTGATGCTGTTCGCAGAAGTCGTGCAGGCTTGCAGGACATGAAAAAACCAGTTGGAACCTTCTTGTTTTTAGGAACAACCGGAGTTGGTAAAACTGAGCTTGCAAAAGCCTTGGCAGAATATCTTTTTGATGACGAAAATGCCATGACGCGTATCGATATGAGTGAGTATCAGGAACGCCACAGTGTGAGCCGTTTGGTTGGTGCGCCTCCGGGATATGTAGGCTATGACGAAGGTGGTCAATTGACAGAAGCAGTTCGTAGAAAACCGTATTCAGTAATTTTGTTAGATGAGATCGAAAAAGCGCATCCGGATACTTTTAATATCTTATTGCAAGTTCTGGACGAGGGACGATTGACGGATAACAAAGGTCGTTTGGCCGATTTTAAAAATACGATTATCATCATGACATCCAACATGGGAAGTCAGATTATACAAGATAAATTTGAGAATTTAAAAGGAAGCATAGAAGCTGCTACAGAGGCTGCAAAAGTTGAAGTATTGGGATTATTGAAACAAACCGTTCGTCCGGAATTTATAAACCGTATTGACGAGATTGTGATGTTTACGCCGTTAACAGTCGATAATATTTCCAGAATTGTGAGTTTACAACTTAAGAGCGTTACAAAAATGTTGGCACTGCAAGGTATTACAATGGATGCTACGCCAGAAGCAATTAAGTATTTGTCAGATAAAGGTTATGATCCACAGTTTGGGGCAAGACCAGTAAAACGTGTGATTCAAAGAGAAGTGTTGAATCAATTGTCGAAAGAAATTTTGGCAGGAAACATAGCAATTGACAGCATTATTTTGATAGATGCTTTTGATGGGCAATTGGTTTTCAGAAATCAAACCCATATCGAAAAATAATTTATTGTAGAGATGCACAGCAGTCTTTACATTTCAAAAAAACACCAGTCGAAAGGCTGGTGTTTTTTTGTTTAGAATTAAAATTAGAAAAATAATGTAACTTTTTTGACAGTAATAAAACTAATTCCGAATAAAGTCTTGACCTTTACAGTTATGATTAAAAATAATTCAAAAGAAAATAACCATAAATCAAAATACGATGAACAATATTTTTAGAGGATTAATAGCAGGTTACGGAGCTAAAAAATTAGGAGGAGGATGTTTTGGAACTATTTTCGTCTTTATAATTATCTGGGTGCTTTTAGGGCAATGTCACTAATTTTAGGTAGAAAAATCAACAAAAAAGTCTTAGATTAGCACCAATAAACAACTAAACTCGCTTGTTAAACCGGCTATTCAAAGCCAGTGAATTAAGCAGTTTTTAAAAACAAAAAGAGTATAATGGCATCAGGTTTTTTCGTACTATTAGACGATATCGCAGCAATTATGGATGATGTTGCAGTAATGAGTAAAGTTGCAGCAAAAAAAAACAGCAGGTATTTTGGGAGATGATTTGGCAGTAAATGCTGAGAAAGCTTCAGGATTTGCCTCATCCAGAGAGCTTCCGGTATTATGGGCAATCAGCAAAGGTTCACTTCTTAATAAAGTAATCATTTTGCCGATCGCCTTCTTATTGAGTGCTTTTTTTCCTATTGCAATTATTATAATCTTAGTACTTGGAGGACTGTTTTTAGCTTATGAAGGAGCAGAGAAAATCTACGAATTTATATTTCCGCACGAACACGAAGAGTCTGCAGGAATCACCGATGAAGTTTTAACAGAAGAAGAAATTCTAGAAGCTGAAAAAGGAAAAGTAAAATCAGCAATTATAACCGATTTTATCTTATCAGTAGAAATAGTGATTATTGCGCTTGGAACTGTAATTGGCAAACCAATTGGGCAACAAATAGTAGTTGTTTCAATAGTAGCCTTAATTGCAACAATAGGCGTGTATGGTATTGTAGCTCTGATTGTAAGAATGGATGAGGCAGGATTTAAGTTAATCCAAATCAGTAAAAAAGACAAAAGTGTATTAAAATTTATCGGAAACATATTGGTAAAAGCACTTCCATTAGTTATAAAAAGTTTGACCGTTATTGGTACAATAGCTTTGATTCTGGTAGCTGGCGGAATATTTGTACACTATATTCCTTTTTTCCATCATTTGGTTCCAGAATTACCATTGCCATTAATTATAAAAGAATTTGTAATTGGGCTTGCATTAGGGTTCGTAGTTTTAGGATTTGTAAACCTTATCAAGAAAATAATTCCAAAGAAAGCTACTGCAGAATAGATTTAGAATCATAGATATAATAATAAGCACCAGTCGAAAGGCTGGTGTTTTTTTTTGGAGCAAAACTATCATTTTCAAAAGACCAGTTGTCCCGCTCTCAACTATATCTTTTTCTTGCTAAAGGAGCAAGAAAAAGGATACCGTTTCTATCGGGGCTAAACTAGAAAATTTTAATTTTTATAAGAAATATCGGTAGTTGCGTAAAATTTTTTATCGAAACAAGTTTTTGATTTACAGTTGTTTAATTCTTTTAGTTGATTTTTTAACATTTATGCAAAGCAACCAAAGCAACGCAACTACATCTTCATAGTAATTAACAATTAATTATTATTTTATATGAAAAATTTTAAACTTAAATCAGTTTTAGTAGTATTATTTTCAGGAACAGCATTAATTTCATGCAGTAATAACGATGATAAAGTAACCGCACCTGTAGAAAATACGAAGATTTCTTTGGCAACAGAAATTAAAGGACCGGCAGCCGGAAAAGTAAATGATGAATTAAGTTATGATATCACTTATACTCCTGATACAGCTTGTGGTGTATTCAATAAATTTGCAGAAGTAACAATAGGTGCAGTAAAAGGATTAGGAGTTGACGTTAAATACCCGTCTGATGTTTGTACACTACAAACTCCGCAACCTCAAAAAGCAGTTTATAAATTTAAAGCGACAGCAAAAGGAACTTTCGAAATTAAATTCAAGAAATCAGAAACTGAATTTTTAACTCAGAAAGTAGTTATAGAATAATAGTTCTTAGAGATAAATTTTTAGGTTAGAAACCATTTTATAAATGTTTGATTCTGTTAAGGAATAAGATATTTGTAAAATGGTTTTCTTTTAAGTGCATTAAGTTTAATCTTTATAAGCATTTGTCTATAATCGCAAAGAAAATAAACTTTGTACCCTTGTGACTTTGCGTGCAAAGATCAAAGATTGTTTTTTTAGCGAACTTTGCGTAAATCTTTGCGAACTTTGCGGTTAATAACAACCCTTTGTCATTCCTCTAAAAATTACTATTTTTGCACTCTAAATTTTATGTCATGCCGAAAAGAAAATATAAAATCGCCGTTATTCAGTTAAACCTTAATGACGTTGCCGAAAATAATCTTAAAAAATGTATTAGTTGGGTAAAAGATGCAGCCAATAAAGGAGCTGAAGTTATCTTACTTCCTGAATTATATAGCAGTCATTATTTTTGTCAAAGCGAAGATGTAGATAATTTTGCATTAGCAGAACCACTTTACAGTACTTCGTTTATTGCTTTTAGCGCTTTGGCAAAAGAATTAGGAGTAGTAATTATTGTTCCTTTCTTCGAGAAAAGAATGGCAGGAATCTACCACAATAGTGCTTACATCATTGATACTGATGGTACAGAAGCTGGTTTATACCGTAAAATGCATATTCCGGACGATCCACATTTTTACGAAAAATTCTATTTTACTCCGGGAGATTTAGGATTTCAGGCAATTGAAACTAAAAAAGGAACTGTTGGAACTTTAATCTGCTGGGATCAATGGTATCCTGAAGCAGCTCGTATTACAGCATTAAAAGGTGCTGAAGTATTGTTTTATCCAACAGCAATTGGATGGCATCCAAAAGAAAAAGAACAATATGGAGAAAACCAATATGGTGCCTGGATGAACGTTATGAAAGGTCACGCTGTTGCAAATGGAGTTTTTGTTGCCGCTTGCAAACAGAATTGGTTTAGAAAAATATATAGAAGGAACAGAAGGAATTCAGTTTTGGGGAGCTTCGTTTATTGCGGGACCACAAGGCGAAATTTTAGCTCAGG